>DASZPH010000046.1:0-66193 GCA_035550375.1 Pirellulales bacterium
GCCATTTCCAGAACGTGCGCCATGCGCGGTCTCCATCAACGTCGGGGATGTTGATGAAAACCAACCGCGCACTGCGCTGCACGTAAAATGGCTGCTTTTGATTCCGCCCACGCTGGCTGCTTTTAACTGGCCGCTGACATCAGGACAAAAAACTTTCGCCGGACCTGTTCGCCGTCGTCGTTGGTCTCTTCCTTCGTGACTGCCGAGCAGAAGACGATCTGAGTGCCCCAATCGCCGGCGGCCACTCCCTCGGGGCGGCGCATGACTTTGCCACCGAGGGCGTCCCACTGCCTGAACGTGCCCCACCAGCGTGATTGAAAACCGTATTGAGCCGACGCGATGCTCAGCAGGATCGGGTTCACCCCGCTGTAGCAGCGTTTGCTCTCCACATTCGCGGCTGCTCCACAGTTATGGTCGAGCCGCCACGGTCTGCGCCAAGGTGGCAGGCCGCCGGTCTTTAGGGCCTCGACAATTCGGCTCGTGACACTCTCTCTGATCTGTGACTGCGATCTCATCTGATCTCTCCTTATTGAAGGTTTGGCGCCGCCCGTGGCCTTAGCGAGTGTCCCTCAGAAGCCTACGGACAGCTCCGAGATCGCATGAAACGCGAGACGGATGAGCCAAAGTCTCGTTTAGAACCTGAGACGTGGCAAAAAAACGAGATCGCCAACGACGGACGGTGGAGAGACGAGCGTGGGCCACAAACCCCGTGATTTACAGTGCTTTTCTGCGGCAGATGGCGCTGGCCAAGCGCTGAAAGTCGCAAGTTTCATGCGATCGCTCGGCCGTGAACGCGCCGATCACAAAGGTCTCAGGACTGGTGGTCGCAATTTGCCGTTCGGTTTATCGCGGGCCAAAACGCCGATAGAATAGCGCAGCATCCATCAACTCAGTGAAGGACAGGCGATGCCTAACTACAGTCATCGGGGAGGGGGCAGATACGGAGCGGTGGTCGGAGGTGAACGAATCGTGCCGGGCCGCCTCGTCTATTTGTCAAAAACACGAGACGAGCAGCACGCGTGGCGCATCCGCGACTTCATTGGCGGATGTCGTTTCACTTCAGAGGATTGCCCACTGGCCCTCGCAGACATCGAGCAGCTCGCAGAATACTGCGACACGCAACCACCGCCCCTAAACGCTGAAGAAGAGGTCGATGCTTGGAGGGCATACCTCGTCCGTCGCTCCCAAGAGGTTTATGGCGAGGACTACGATGCAGATGCCCAACCGGCACTCGCATGCCCGGTTCACCCACTTTGAAAGGCGCCGCAGCGGGCTTTCAGGATGACCCGGTGTCACCATTTGCTGCTGCTGGTGAGCATTGATGGGCATGTCCGACGGTACCGCACTCGCCAGCTTTGCTTGCCGTGTCCGTCGGCTTCCACACTGCAAGGTTGATACGGAGCCGTTCGACCATGTCGGCCGGCAGAGCAACTATCTCTCCCGCCTCGGACTCTTGTCCAAGGTCTTCGTCTTCCGTGCCGATCCCAGCTTCTTTTCGGTGTTCACGTGCTGCGTCCTCTGGGTCGATGCGGCCCTCGACGCGCATCTCTCCACCAAGCGTAACCTCGAATAACTGCGCTCGGCGATGCAGTTCCTCAAACATCCTTTCGTCATAAGTCGCTGCTAGATAAGGCACCGCAAT
The DNA here is from genome assembly GCA_035550375.1 of Pirellulales bacterium. GTDB lineage: Bacteria > Planctomycetota > Planctomycetia > Pirellulales > JAICIG01 > DASSFG01. The sequence continues at coordinate 1,643 of DASZPH010000046.1, forward strand.
TTCGAGTGTTGGCGCTGCTCCAGCATCGCCTCCGAGCCGCTCCCGCTCAACCTTGCTTCCGATCCGATCAACTCGTCCCGTGCGCTGCTCGATCGTCGCGGGATTCCAGCAGAGATCGTGATGGATGACGTGCCGGCATTCGCGGTGAAGGTCAATCCCTTCTTGTCCCACCGACGTGGAAACGAGGACTTCGGGCCTGTAGGGGGTGTTGAAACCGAGGAAATAGCGATCTCGGCTTGGCGTGTCACCCTTGACTAACTGGACAACATTTCGGTTGTCTGCACCGGTATGGTAGCCCGACAGCAACGGTCGGTTGTTCTTCGCCCGAACAAGCGTTTCCAAGTAGGCATGGACACGATCGCGAAGAGATTCGAGATGGCCGTCGAGCGGCTTGACGTATCGCTCTGAAAGAAACTCCGCCCACCGAGTCGTCTGGTTCTTTTCAACGTCAGCCAAGTAGCGGAGCAAGAATTCGTCTGCCATCAAAATGCGCCGAAACACCTGCCCGGCGACGGCACGCGTGTCCATGTCGAGTTCCGTCAATAAGCCGAGGTGATGCTTCGCAAGGATTGGCAGCCGGCCTTCAGCGGAAATGAGGCCGGCTTCGAAATACCGCGCGACAATTTCACCAATGGCCTCCTGACGAATGCGCCGCTTCCACGCTTTGATGGCCTCATCGACTGAGGTTCTGGTTTGCCCCTGCTGCGCACCTTCGTCCAAGTCTTCTGCGTCGAGCGGATCGTTTACGTGCTTCTCTGCTTCGGGGTCGGCTGCCCGTCGAGCGCGACCTGCCCTCTCACTTCTCGACAGAGGCTCGCGAGCTTCGAGCCAACGTCGTTCGGCAATTCGGTCCTCTAGCTCATGGCAACTCGGCAGCACTCTGTGTAACCACTCTCTTCCGGCGGGCGATTCCCGCCACCACGTTACAGCGATGTGCTCAGCAGCGGCGATAAGCAATCGTCGATCGGGCTTCTCTGACTCAGCAAACTCGCCTTGGGCCACGAGTAACGTTGCGATCTGTGTTAGGTGCTGGTCGGTTAAGGCAAGTTCCTTCGGCACGCCGACAAGACCGTCACCGCGATCGCCGAGCAATGGATGGTCTTGAATGAGGGAGAACAAGGGCTCACGACGATTGAAGAATCTTCGTCGAAAATTCTCGAAAGCGTTTGTACCGCCAAACACCTCTTCTCGCTTCTCGTTCAAAAACGCGTCGATGGCAGCCTGAAGGTGATCCCGAACGGCCTCCGCAGTTTTCGTGTAGACACAAAAAATCAGCGACTTTTGACCCCGCTTGAAGAACTCCAATGCTCGCTGCACGGTTGCTTGAACTTTGCGATGTTCACTGTCCGGGTCGTCTTCTACCGTGCGTTGGCCGATCATCGCGTCGAGGAGATGACGGTAGTGTTGCAGACTCGGGTTTTTGGCTTGCGCGAGCTTTCTCCAGATGGCGGCCGTTTCAACAAGATGCCGATAACTGCCCGTGAGTTCCGCCCCCAGCCCCGGGAATCCGCGCTCGTCTTTCGCCAGCGCAACGGCCCGCATCATGACATACTGCGCGAGTTCGCCATCTCCAGTGACTTCGATGCCCGGCGACCAGCTAAAGGTCAAGCTCCCTCGGTTGCCTGCCAAAGCCGCCCGATTTCCCACAAAGTATTCGCGATAACCGCGACGATGTTGATGTCGGACCACAAACGGCTTTAGCTGCTGCTGAAGGCTGGCATTACTTCGATCAAGGTCCAATGCAGCCGAGATCGCATGAGCGATTCGTGGTGGTCGGAAGAGTGCCGCGCGATGACGGCGGTCTTCCTCCGCGACGGCCAATATGTCGGTCCATGCAGCTTCTATGAGCTGTTGGTCGGCCGGGCGAAGAGCCTTCCACCGTCTGCGAAACGTGTCTCCCGAGTCGCGAGCTGCTTTCATCGTGTCGCCGAGACCGAAAACTGCTTGATCCAGCGCCTCCCGTCGATCCTTGGAGAGCGAAAGGACACGACGAAGCCCCAACAGGCTCAACAATTCATGGTGATGAAGCTGAAATGGGGTCGCAGACAAGCCGAGTAGCCGACAAACATTTCCCACCGCGAACGCCTCAAGGTTGCGGCGGGCCTGCACGTGCTCATTTTTTAGCCCGTGAATCTCGTCGATAACGACCAAAGGAAACGGCGGCCAGTCCCCTGTGAGTGCGAAACGAGCGAAGTCGTCTAAGAGGGCTGAAAACGCATTTTCGTTTGTGCCAGCCAACGCCTCCTTGCATTTCTCTTCAAATCCGGGGACCCTCCGAAGTGCTCTCGCGAAGGCTCGCTCCAAGTCGGTCGAAATGGGGTCGTTCCACAAAGAGCCGGAGCGGCGGAGGTCTAGCAATTCTTCGAGTTCTGGAATGCCGAATTGGTCGAACAGTCGGCCTTTCCTGCACCAGTAGCGCCGCGTCTCTGTTGGAGTCCGAAAATGGCCGAAGAGTGCGGCCAAACTACGGCAACGCCACAAGTCGCGGTCATGAAGAGGAGCGCCAAAGACGCGCTGTTTGGCAATGAGGAGCATCGGCTGGCTCCGTGTCGCCTCGCGCACTTGGTATGAAATGTCGATCAGATTTCCGGTTGCCTCGCTGCTATAAATGGGCGAACAGATTCTGAGCCAGTCCAAGTCTCCGTCGCGGTGGGCACAATCCTTCTTGAACGCCTCCGCCTCTCGCATCCATTTATTGAACAATGCGTCGTTTGTCGGCGTGAGGATAAGCACCACAGGCTTGTTGGCCGGCAGGTCGTCGGGTGCCTCGCCGCGACGTATCGAATCCAGCATGGACACCGCGACGGCCAACGCCACGTAGGTTTTGCCTAAACCGACTTCGTCGGCGAGAAGCATCAATTCACGGCGTTCTCGGTTGGTCGTCGTGAAAAACCGGTGCAGAATCGCCTTGGCGGTCTGCGTTTGACGCTGGAAGTCATGTTCGATCTCATTGGCGAACTCCGGCTTGTTGCCGAAGACCTGACACAACGAACGGCGAAGATCAATGGCAGGCGACAACTTCATTCTACGCACCCCAGAATCTGCTCCTTGTAACGCCGAAACGCCTCAGTCCCTAGCTCAGGATGCCGCTCCTCTAGCGCGCGGAGCATTTCGCGGCACCGTGCCGTAACTGGATCAAAACAGACCCTCAACTCGATCTCGGCAATCTCTGCGCGAGACCGCTGAAGGACCGCACAAATTTCGACGAGCTGAAAGCCCACGGCGGTTGGAGTTTTTGAGGGTTCGTCTTTCGCGGGTGCCGTCGTCAGACTTGCAAAGGCGCGCTCAGCCAATTCAAGAGGGCTCGTCGGGCCTCGCAACACCGCAGTTAAAGGCGCACGCGAATAGGCGGCGCGCTTGATTTCGGCTTCGATGCCGGGAATGGCACGAACAAATCGACGAATGAAATAGGTCAAGATGTAGCGGGTATCAACTGGCTCATCGCCAGACGACGGCGTCGATTCGTTTCCGGTGAACGAAAGTCCGTCGCCCCACTCGTTGGGCTCGCGCCCAAACAAAAAGTAGTCGATGAGTTCTCCTTCGCTCGGCTTTCGTCCGACGAGGAGCAAAGGCAATTGGGTTTTCTCATCGAACCGAACAGGAAAATTAGCCGTATGCCCTTCCCATCGAGCCTCGACATAGACGTTCGGAGTATCGGAGCGTGAACCGAACTCAGCGATCGGCTCCAGCCGCTCATCACAAATCCCGCACAGATCGAGATGAACTTCGAGATGTTGCGGAGGTTCATTTTCGCCATTCCCTCGGAAGAGGAGCCAGTTTCCAGCGCTGCCTGCCTTCGTGGGAATCGGCATCAGCAAAACCAGATCGCGCGGGACCGTCTCTCGAAAGCCGATGCTGATAATGCCGCCTGAAGCCACGACCTCCTCTAGGAACGAGGGCACGGCGCATTCTTCTTCACGAGTCGGCTGAACCGTCGAGGGAGCAGCGTCAGGTAGGACTTCAATTGGAGGCCCAACAAACCCTAAAAGTGAAGCCACTTGCTTGCGGTGGCGTGGGGTAAGCTGGTAAATGAAGCCGGCTTCGTGGTTCGCCGCAGCACCGAGCCCCAACCCCCTTCGCGTGCAGTTTGAGGAACCGATGTAGAGAGTGCTGCCGTCCCTTCCGTCGAGCAGAATCGTCTTTGCGTGCAACGCACGATGCGTGTCCACCTCTTTATTCTTTTCTATGCCGAGACGAGTTGCGAATTCCCTATCTTCCAACTCATCGCCGATGTCATCTGTGCCCGCCACACCCATGGCCGCCGCTTCCGGCAACGTCGCACAGAGGAAAAGCTGACCCGAGAGCCGGCGCCGCAGTTCTAACGCCGCTGCTGCCTCAAATACGGGTAGCCATAATTTGCCATCCGCCGATCGTTCACCACTACAAACCAATTCGACCCTCGGCGGCGCTCCAAGTTGTTGCGCTAGCTGAACCAGTGCATCGGTTGCCGTTACCCCTTCGGCCCAGAACGGAGATACGATCGTCAAAGATTCAGGGGCCTTGTCTGAAATCGTGGTCCACACGTTCCGAAGGGTAGGGACGACGTCATCAGCGGCCACCAGTGCAACAGGCAGCTCAGGGCCGGTGCCTTCCTCCAGAATGTCGGCTTCTGCCGAAAAGGCCGCCAACTGACGTTGAAGCTGCGGGGAATCACGATCGGCACAAATCTGTCGAACAAGTCCGATCGCTGTCTTCAGCAAGCTTGTCGGCGAAACCCTTTTCCGATCGAAATCAATTGCGGCGACACATTCATAGTTCTGTCGAAAGCCCTGCCGCGTAAGGTTGGCAGACCCGACAACCAACCGCATGCAGCGATCAGGTGGCGCACCACTCTTCGAATTGTCGCGAGCCCACATCAGCAGAGAAATCTTCGAGTGGAGCTTACGGCGACTGACCGGAATGGCGTCGATGCGTGGCGAAAGGCGAACTAACCGTTCACACCCGCGCAGGTCGTATAAAATCGACACGTCGGCCTTTTGAAGTCCTCGCTCAAGTTCGGATCGAAAGGCTTTGATGCGATTCACTGGCGAGCGCACGCCAAGCGCAGATGCTAGAAGCTCTTCTTCAAGGAACTCGAAATCGACCTGATACGTGGTGGCGATCAGCGATTCCAGAACGAAGCCTTCGCCGGGCGGCAAATAGTAGTCGAGCAGGCGGCGACTTTTTTCCATCTCGTCTCTACCCCAACGATTTCAGTCGCTCACCAGCCATCCATTCTCGCGCAGCATTTGGACGAACGGCTCCAAACGGTACGGATGCGTCAACGATATTCCGGTCGCGGGACTCGGCGGATTATTTCGCTGAAAGCGCGGTGAAGGGCGCAAAATGTTCCTGCCATGCCAAGTTATCCAGTCGCGTTTCGGCACTCCTCCGTCGAGTTTCCCGGACTGGACGCGATGGTGGTGATCCATTATCTCGATGACGAGTTCGCGCGCAGATTGACAGACGTCAATTCGAGAGCAGAATGTGGCCAGACCTTGGGTAGCTTCACGAACGTCTCGTCTCGCGCAACCGTCACGAAAGTCGCGAAATCTTTGGGCTGTCGCACGGCACCGATCAAAGGTCGAGCGGAAATCGGCATCGACGAAAAGATCGGCGGTCGGCTTGCTGGCATTTTGAGTGCCCCACCACAAAAGGATTTCGAATGCCGCCAAAACGGCTTCATGAAACTGTTCGCTCACGACTATGGCGTCAATGACTAGCGGTAAGCCGAGTTCAACCGCCTGTCGCAAAGTGACCAACTTCTTCCCCAAGGTCACCAGATGTTCTGTGTTCCACTCGTCAGGGATCGCGCCCTTCATCATCCGAAGGGCACGGCTTACGCAGTCTCGTCGATCGCTGGCGGTAAGAGCCTCGCCCAGTTGCTGCTTTTCTTCGTCGGTGGCCGCCTGCAAATGGCACTCTTCGCCCCACATAACCAAGTCGTCAAACGGAACCGAAACGCGGTGGGCGATCGACGGGTCAGCTAACCTGCCTTTGTCCCTCGCGGTGACACGAGGCTCAGGAAATCTCTTCGCGAGTTCTTGCCCTTCGGAGCTTAACGATCCCGAATCCCGTTCAACGAGCTGGCCGCCCACGAGTGCGGTCCAGTAAGTGCCGACTGCCCCGGTGCGCGACTGGTATTTGAGGAGCGGAAAATCGCAGCTCGCCGGCCTGTTTTTGGCTCGAAGATCACGATACGTTCTTTCTGCATACGAGATTCCCCGTAAGCCATCGGAGGCGCCCTCGTGTCCGGCATCACCGGCAGCGACACATGCGAGTGCCCATAGTCGCTCAAAAGGTTCGATCGCTTTTCGACGCTGAGCCAATCCAGAAGGCCCCGGCAAGACCTGTTGCCCCTTTTCGGCATTGGCAATCGCGGCACATACCATCGAGAGGTATCGCGAGCGTGTCGTGATTGTCGTCACGCCCGGCAGCAGCAAATCGGCGAGCAAGCCATACGTCTGAAGGGCGCCGAGCGGGTCGATGCTGCCGGCGCTTCCACCCAAGGGATCGTAGGCCGTCACGAAGGGAAACACTGCTATTTTCGCCTATTTGCCCCGACGCCACTCGGTCATCGAGGGCCGCCGGCAATGCAATACGGAGCCAAAGATACCCTTAAGAGGCGCGAGTTGGTAGGTCTCTGCCAAGTTCTACGGCGCTCGGTCGCTCGAAGGTGGGCAGCCAGCTTCCACCCATTTTCTTAAGGCATCGACGCGATGCGAAAAGCGATGGAAGCCAACAACAATCGCCCGGCCACGATCGAAGACTACGAAAGTACCCTCCGACTTTTACAGTCATTCTTTCCTGACACCAAGGGACCGGCAGACATCACGTCGCGGCTCGCCAAGCAGTTCAAAACCGACTATACGACCGGTACCTTCGTGCGGCGCAAAAAGAAGGAGCCAAAGATTTGGAAAGGGCGAGGTCGCAAGCCAAAGCCCCGGCCCGAACCAACGTCCTACAGCCGCGCGGCACGGACGATTGACAGCCGGCTACGAAAACTTCGGGTCATTTGGCAACGATGGCTTATCGCCGAATTGGAGTATTTTGCCGAGAATCCGTGGGGCGAAATAGCGCCGCCGAAACTCGATAAGCTGACGCCACGTTACCTGACGCCCGATGAGATTAAGACATTTTTCGAGTGGCTGACCGAGCGCTGGCTCGGGTGGCGATTTCCAGTCCTCTTTTTCACCGTCAAATCGTTCGTCGGCAACCGCATCTTCGAGCTTTGTTCGCTGCGCACTGAGCAGTTGCAGGATGGTCGCATCGTGTTCCCCGCAGACGCCGCGAAAGGTCGCAAAGAGCGGCGGGCCTTCTTGCCACCGCAGGTTTTCAACGAACTGAGGTCTCTCGCAGGGCCGATCTATATCTGGGAAGCGTATCCTTCCGAGTTGCGCGACCGCCTCATCGCCCGCAAAAGGCCCCACACCAATCTGCTCCCAGACTTTTGCCCCCGACGATTAAAGCACTGGTTGCAGGACGAGATCGACGACTATTGCAAGTCGAACCCCGAGGTCAAGCGGTTTTCGGCGCATGCCTTCCGTAAGCGGGCAATGACCGAAGCATGGCGACTTGGCATTCAGCCGGAGAAGGCAGCGATCGCCTTTGGATGCAACGTGCGGACAATGATGACGCACTACGTCGCCATGGATGAGACTGCTACCGCCGACGAAGTGCTCATGGCAATGGCCGACGCGACACCGTGGGCGACAGGACCGAAGAATTCGAAGGAGCAAGTCGTGTCGCAGAGTGGTCCTCGCGAGGACGCAACGGGAACTCCGATCAATGACGACGAGCGAGGAGGACCACTTCCGGATTGAGGGGGATTTGAGGGGCTTTTCACAAGCCCCTCCGCAATCCGCGAAGAAGAATAAACTTAAGTCGTTTAATGAAAACGACTTAAAAACGAGGGCGACGGGACTCGAACCCGCAACCACCGGATCGACAGTCCGGTACTCTAACCAATTGAGCTACGCCCCCAAAGCGTGCAAGCCCTCGATTATAGGGCGCGCTCGCTGCCTCGCAAGGGCCTCAAGAGGTGCCCTAGGGACAGGCATCAGGGAGGATTTGACGGTTCAGTCACGCCGTGAAACTTGTCTTCGTGCGGGAAGGCGCACTGACTGGCGAGGCGAGGCTGTGCTTCCAACCGCCTTCACCCTCTCCCCGCGGGAGAGGGCTACAAACCGTTAGATCCCGAACATCCGGCCGCCGAGCGGACGATTTTGCGGCCTGACACGGTTCGCGGGCCGACGGCACGGCGCCACGCGACCTAGAGTTCACCGTCCCCGCCGTGGAGAACGCAGATGGAATATGCATCGACAATCGTGAAAGCCGTCATCCGGCTGTTCAACCACATGGGCCCCCGGGGTTGGATGACGACCATGTTCCTCGCCGCCGCTTTGGGCATGCTCTGGATGCGAGGTTTTGGCTCACGGGCGAGCCACTGAAGCGGGCGTTCCGACCGCCCTCCCGCTAACCATCTCCCAGACAGAGACGGTATGCCCCCAACCGCGCCGCGCGACGGGGCTAAAAGATTTCGTGGCCGTTGCGCTGCAGCCGGGTGATGATGCGGCGAGAGGCCTTGGCAACCGCCCGCCAGCCCTGTTTCCAGTCGCTTGGCCAGGCTCGCGGGTCCCGCCGGCGTAGCTCGGCGAGGTACGCCCGCCAGAAGCGAAGCCGGTCGCTCCGCGTCACCCAGCCGTGCGCCTCCAGGCTCGTCGCCAGTCGCCCCAGGTTGAAGGCCCGAAAGAAAGGCGAAAGCCGCCAGGGAATGCGGACGCTGTCGGCGTCGATCAACAAGCACTCGACGCCCTCTCCATGCTCTACAACCAGGATGTTGCACCCCTTCAGGTCGCGGTGCGAGACGTGCCAGGAGTGCATGCGGCCGAGGAGCCGGCCAAGCGAGTCGGCAACCTGCCTCGCCCGCCTCCGCCGCTCCGCCTCCGGCCGTTCGAAAAGCTCCCAGGCGTAGACGTGCAGGTTCTTCGCCCCCTCGATCCATTGCGTGGCCAGAAAACCCTCGGGGGGAAGGCCGAAGCGAGGCCGCTCGATCACGGCCAGCGGCCGGGCCGTGGCGATACCGCGCAAAAGCAGCGCGTGGCCGTAGTACCAGGCTTGCAGGGCTGGGTTGCAGCGGAAATAGTGCAGCGCGGTCTTCCACCAGTTGCGCGGACGAACCCGCTTGTAGGCCACCTGCACAGGGCGGTCGCCCAGCGACAACGCGCCGCGCACCACCACGCTGCGGTGCGAAAGCTTGTAGGGCCGATGGAGGCTGGCGTCGAGTGGCCCGCGGGGATTCTTGATCAGCTCGTCGATCTGCTCGCGCGAGAGATCGCGCACCGCGATACCGCGGCTCCTTCCCAAACGGCTGCGGTGGAAGTCGCGGTTCGAGCCCAGCGAACGCTTGTCGCGGCCGCGAGCCACCCGGCGCCGGCAGGCGGGGATCGCCTCGGCGATGCGCCGGGCAACCTCGCGAGAGTTGACCTCACGCGAATTGTTCCAGCCGAGCTCCGACCGCGCGGCGACGTAGGTTTTCCAGAACCGCCACATGTCGCTCGGCGTGGCGAAGGTCGCACAGGCCGAGCCGAGCACCGTCAGGCTGGCGACCGTGCGGCGACGGCTCAAGGCCCGCGAGAGCCGCGCGCCGGGCAAGTCAATGAGATAGAGATCCGGCGGGTCGCCGCCGGCTTCTCCGGCCTTCGTCCGCACCAACACATTTCCCGCGTGCAGGTCGTCATGATCGATGCCCTGGGAGTGGGCGGCCGCGCAGAGGTGGGCCAGGCTGGCGGCGAGCTCGCGGCGCAAGCGGGCGGCGGTCGACTTGCCGAGGCGAGGCAGCACCGTCTGGACGTATTCTTCCAGCGAGCAGGCGCCGTCGATGGCGCGGGTGACGAGAAAACTGTCGTGGACGAGTCCGCCTCGCCGCGATTCAAACCAGGCGACCGGCAGGGCCGTGGGAATCTGGCGGCGAAGCGCCTCGCGCGCCCGGCGGAACTCACGCCGCGACGGGCTCGCCCGGAAGAGATTCGTGACGGCCTGCCACCAGCGCGAGCAGCGATAATGTTTGACGAAGAATGCCTTATCGGCCGCGTCGACGCGATAAACGGCCCGCCGCGGGCCATGCTTGACGAGCCGAGCCTGCCCGTCGCTCAACCACTCGTCGAGCCGCAGGCCACGCGGTCCCCACACCAGGGGCTGCCAATCGGGCAACACCTCGCCGCCGAAGGAACCGAGCTGGCAACGTCGCAGAGCTTCCGTGACGGCTGGACCGTTCGCATTCAACGCACGAGGATCCTTCCTCAATCGGCCAAACAAAGCCTAGTGTCGTATCCAGTTCGGCGGCGCCGCATTTTTGCGACCCGGTTAAACGGGAGTGCGCGTCGAACTCGAAACTCCCGAATCCCGACACGGCGCTAGAATACGCCTTCGGCCGGGTTGTAGCCCAATTTCTCTCCCTGGTCCAGATCGGATTGGGCCTCGGCGTGGCGGCCGAGCTTCTCATGCACCTGGCCGCGGTGGTGATACATCACCGACAGTTCCTGGTCCAGTTGTCGCTGCACGGCCTGCTGCTGTGGGGCAGCCTGCCTCGCCCGCAACTGGCCCATGAAGACGTTCTGCCAGGTGGTGCTCAGCTCGATCGCCTTGTTGAAGTCTTTCAACGCCAGGTCGTACTTTTCCTGCAGGAAATAAACGTAACCGCGCGTATCGAGGTAGGCGGCTTTGCGTCCGTTGATCCAGGCATTCTGAAGGTGGCTGCGAAGGTCGAGTTGCACCGCCTCTTCGGGTCCGAGCTCGCGATCGATGATATCGATTGCCTGCTGAACATCGGCCAGGGCCGCGTCGAGCTCGATGCCGCCGACGGCTCTGGCGTAGGCCCGGTTGTTCAAGGCGGTCGGGTCGCCCGGCAGCATCGAGATCGCCTGGGTGAGGTCGTCCACGGCCTCGCGGTGTCGGTGAAGCCGCTGGTAGGCGACACTTCGGCCCATGTAGGCCGAGGCGTTTTTCCGGTCGGAGCGAAGTACCTGATCGAAGTCGGCGAGGCTTCCGTCTACGTCGTGAGTCTTGAGCTTAGCGTGGGCCCGCCGCTCGACAATCTTCAGCTCGTTCGGCGCCCAGCGTGAGGCGCGCTCCAGGTCGGCAAGCGCTCCGGGAAAGTCGCCGAAGTCTTCTTTCTCCTGGGCCCGCGCCAGCAACTGGTTGGCGATCCAGTCGTTGAGGCCCTCTCCCAGACCCGACTTGAAGACCCAGCCGGCCAGGAGCACGATAAAGATGAGCACGAGTCCCACTTGCCAGGTATGCCCCAACCACTGCGAAGGGCGGCGTTGCGACAACGGATCGTCGAACGTCGGCGGTATCGGAAACCCGTGTTCGTCGAGTTGTGGCGCTGACGGCGGCATAGAGAGTCTCTTTCCGGGAAACCTATCTATCTTACCGTATCCGGGGTGGACCGAAACGGCAAGATCGAGAACAGCGAGGACGGCTGGATGCAGTCTTGAAAAAAGGGTGGGCGGCCGAGCGGAGAGTGAATAGGCACGGACTCGCAGAGAGCGCGGAGTGACGGATTCGTTATGTCTTCTCTCTGTGCCACTGCCGTTGCCTTTGTCTACCTCGGAGGGGCAAAGGAGTGCAGCCGTCGGCACCAGCCCACAAGATCGGCGGCCAAACGCGATCCAGCGCAATATCAGAATCTGCGCTGTCGGGTTAGTGCGGGACAATTTTCAGCGTGTAATGGGCCTCCGCCGGAAAAAACGGCTGATCGCTCCCAGCGAGATTCTTCAGCCGCAACTCGTAGACGAATCCGGCACGCATCCGCCTTAAGCGAAGCACGACCCGGCGCGAGTCGGACGAGGGAGCGATGTCGGCAATCGACTCGCTTTCGCGATCGACATCCGGGCCGCCGTAGGCGGGTGTTGTGACTCGGCGATAGGACGTAACGGAATAGTTGTCCCGGTTGGCGGCGCGTGCGCCATCGACAGGCGCCGTGAAATCGATGGCAAAACCGTCGGCCAGCGCGTGCACCTCCGCGATGCCGACGGGGAGCGTGCCATTGGGGCGCAGACGAACGATCGAGCCCGTATTCTGCCCGCCCCCCCAGCCGCTATCGCGCAGGTTGCCCACGTAGATGTCCCCCTTCGGGGAGACGTCGGCGACAACCGGGCCTTCGAAGGTCGGCTCGCCAGACGCCGGCTCGACGCTGAACGGATACGCCGCTCCCTGGTACGTCTCGCCGATCTTCTCCAGCGACATGCGGATCAAACGCCGCGTGTCGAATTCGCAGCCCACGAGGTGCCCTTCAAAGGGGCCGAACACGGGGCGCCCGCTTCGCTCGAGCGCCGCATGTGGCGTGTAGAGAAAACAGATTCCGTTCACGCTGCGTGTCCAAGGATGGGGAACGGCGACCGCCGGCTCGTCAAACGGGGGCTGAAAGCCGGGTTTTGCTTCCAGCTTGTTGATGAATCCGTATCGGGCGCCCCGCCGCACGTGGTTCAGCTCGTTGAAAGGGTTGTAGTTTCCCTGGTTGTCGGTGAAGAACGCCTCCCCGTTACGGTCGATCGCCAGCCCCATGGGAAACCGCACGCCGGCTGCCACGAGGTCCAGATCGAACAAGCGGGGCGACTCGGGCGTCGGCGCGCGGGGGAGAAGTTTCACCACCGTTCCGCGCAAATGGGCTTCTTCCGTCGGCCGATTGTCCTGCTGGCACGGCAGGCCGACGTAGTAGTTGCCCTGCCCGTCGCGCGGAAGTCCTATCGTCCAGTCGTGATAGTCGGCCGTGTAGCCCCAGCCCGAGGCCACGACGTCGGCCCGCCTCGCGCGGCCGTCGGTGTCGAAGCGGCTCAGCCGGACGACTCCAAATTTCGCGGCGACGTCGATGGCGTCGTCTCGGCAGGCAAGTCCGTAGGGGGCGGCCAGCCCGTCGGCGACGAGTTGCAGGCGATCCTCCAGGCCGTCTGCGTCGGTGTCTTTGGCCAGCCAGATGCCCCCCTTCAGCGAGCAAAAGACGAGCGTGCCATCTTCGCGCCAGCTCAACCCTGTCGGCATCTCGCTGCGCGACAACGGGAGGCGAGTGGCGTCGTAGCCGGGAACCACCGAGAGCCGGACGAGCGTCTCGGCTTGTGAAAACGGGGCGGCGGCCGCGGGCGTTACGTCGACGCGAGCCAAATAGCTAACCTCGTAAACGGACGCCGCGCCTTCCACTGTCGGCAAAAACAACCAGCGCGAGCCGTCGGCTTCCCGCTCGCTTGCGAGCGGCGAGTCAACCCTCAGCCGAAAATTGGGTCCGTCGGCCGGCAGCCGCAGTCGCACGCGCGTCCCAGCGGGAACCCCCGCGATCTCCCAGCGCCGCCGGAGACCTTTTGCTTCGCCGTCGAGCGGCTCAAACCGCTCGACGACCCTCACGATGATCGTGCCGGTTTGATCGGCGAATTTTAGCCGATAGCCGAACGCGACCGAGTCTGCCTCATTGGAGAACCAATCGAGGTCGGCCAGCGACGACCCGGCGATCGGCACGCTCGCGATCGCACGCTCGCCTGCGAGCAATTCCAGCTCCGGCCCCGGCGGCTCGGCATCGGAAAGCAAATTCGTACCGGCCGGCTCCCAGAGCCAACTTTTGCCGCGGGTCTGCTGCCAGGCCGTGTCTCCGAGCCACCAGGCGGCAAGGCAGTTCGCCCCCAGGTCGAAGAGAACGTTGTGCCGGTTCTTAAGTCCGATCATCACGGGGCGAACGATCGCCCGTTTGCTGGTTTCGACGACGTCGGTGATGACGACAGGCGGTCCGTCGTCGCCCGAGTGCCGGGCCACGCGTACGGGTCCGACGGCCGGAGGGTTGAAGCCCGGAGCGTTGAGCACGTGCCAGACGGCGGCCAATTGCTCATCGAGCTTGTCGCCGAGCGCGCCGCGCAGAGGTATCTGGATCGCGGGCATCTCCATCCGCGGGACGATCCGGGCCGGATTGCGCACCCAGCGGTCGAACCAGGCGCGTCGGATGCGCTTGCCGACGAGCGACAGGTCGGTGCCGCGGGCCGCGAGGGCCACGTTCGTCGGCTCCCACCTGCCGATGTTGTGGCAGCTCGTGCAGCCGAACCCGGCCGACGTCACCAGCCGGCCGCCGGCCGCCGCCAGCGATTTGTCACCGGGGGGCCGGGGGTCGTTCTTTGCTTCCGGACTCGGCCGGTCGGGAATCCGGTCGATCGTCGCCAGGTGGCCAGTGAGGGCCGCCAGTTCTTCCGCAGAAAGATTGAACCGCGGCATCCGCACCGCCAGCCACGGTCTGAGGGGCGGATTGCGCAGCGAGACGGCGTTGGCCAACGCCTCGTCGTGCAGCTTGTCTCCGACGGCCGTCAAGGACGGGGGCGCAAGCGTCGGCAAAAGGGGCGCCAGTTCCGGTTGCCGCTCGACGAGCACGGCGAACTTGGCGGCGATTCCTTCCCCGCCGTCGCGCGCGTGACAGCCCAGGCAGTTGCGCTCTTTGAGAACGAAGCGGCCATCGTCGCTCGCGGGCGAGCCCCTCTGGACGGCCGTCAGATAGGCCGTGAGCGCCTCGCGCTGGACTGGCGACAACCGGTATCCTGGCCGGCCCCCATTTTTGACGTCGGGCCGATCGAGGCACGTCGGTCTATTTTCCCAGCTCTCTCGGATGGCCACCGAGGCCGGCGCCGATTTGAGACCGGGCACTGCATGACAAGCCCGGCAGCGCAACGACTCTATGACTGCGCGGCCGCGGCCCGAATCGATCACGCCGCTTCGCTCATTCTCCGGCGCCGCCGGAGTGCCAAGCGTGGCCAGCCAGGCGGACATGTCGGACCGTTCCTCGTTTGAAAGTCGAAAGACGGGCATCCGATTCGCCGGGTTGATCTTTGCCGGGTCGGCCAGCCAGCGGGCGAAGAAATCAGCCGGCCGCTTTTCGGCGACGTGGGCCAGGTCGCCGCCGCCGAACAGCCCGGAAGCGCCGAGATCTCCCACCTGATGGCAGGCCAGGCATCCGAGCGTGAGAAACAGGCGGCGCCCGCGAACAGCATCGCCGCCCGCTTCGTTCGGCTCCGATCGTTCGGACGGCTCAGCGCTCAGGAGATAGTCGGCCACCGTGTTCGCGTCGCTCTCGTCCAAACCGAAATGGGGCATTCGCCTCGCGCCGACCCCCAAATCGCTGACTTCCAAATCACGGTCAGTCAGGCCACTGCCGGCGCGCAGCCATCCGACGAGCCAGGCACGGGAGAGGTTACCGCTTAAGTCGACCAACGAGGGCGAGGGCAACCCGGCCGGCCCGGCGACCTGCGGATGGCAGTTACCGCAACGGAGCGCACGCCACAGTTCGGCCCCGCGTTCAAACCGGTCATCCGGATCGTTCGACGGTTCGTGAAACAGCAGCCGCCCGGGCATCGGCTCCAAATCGAATTGAGGGCCCGACCAGTACAGCCCGAGCCGCGACTGGTCCGACGTCTTTCGGAAGCTGAACGCGATTTTGTGGTGGCCGAACTCCAGATCGACCGTCGCGGAGTCGAACCACTGGGCCATCTGGCTGCTGCCGGCGACGATCCTGCGGCCGTCTATGGTCAGCGAGACTTCGCCCACGGCGTAGACGTAGAACCGGTGCTTACCTGGCGAAACGACCAGAAGCTGGCCCTCCCACCGGGCCGAAAAATCGCCTGGCCGCAAACGTTCGTCGGGGGATCGATCCCTCCAGACGAATTGCAGGGCGTCGTCGCGGCGCACGCACTCCGCGTCCGCGGTCGAATAGCGGGCGACCAGGCCAGGGAGCAACTGGGGCTCTTCTTCCTCTTCATCGTCCTCGGCGGCAAACGAACGTGTACCGAGGGCCAGGAGCGATGCGCTGAGGAGGATGCACAGCCAGAATCGGCCCGGCACCCGACCTGCGAGGCGGCCGTGATGCGACCCCCCTCTCCGGCGCGGAGCGTCGGAGTCACCTGCCTGGCGACTAGAGGCAACGGAGCTGGGAGGCGTCATTTCACGGGCCGCAGCCGGACGGATTTCAGATCGATCAGCGGTCCGGCCAGCCTGCCATCGGGGCGAACGACGAGCGGCTGGACGCCAGCGGCGAGCTCGACCTGACCGAGTTGAAGCTGCCGGTAGGAGTCCCAGTTGCCCGTGCCCGGCACCTTGGAGGTCAACCGCTGGCCCGCGATGTCGACGGCGACCGCCTGGCCGGCCGCGCCGTCGTCGCACGCGTAGTCGAGCGAGAGATCGTACCTTCCGGGCCGGACGATTTCGAACGACCAGGCCGCGTGATCGTCGTCGCTCTGCCAGTAGCCGAGGTTGCCGTACTGGACCTCGAAGACGAGCGTCTTGCCGTAGATTTCACAGTCCTTGGCTAAGAGCCAGAGTTCGCCGCGCAGGCCCTCCGGCCGAACAAGCTTCGGCTCGTTGCCGTCAAACACCTTGCGCGGCGGGCGGAAACCGCCTAGCCAGGCCAGCAGGTCGGCCGTGTCCTGCGGGGAAAGGTCTTTCTCCAGCCCGTCGGGCATGAGCGACTTGTTCGAGCTGGCCAGGGCATCGAGGTCCGTTCTCAGAATGGAGATCTCCTTGGCGTCGCTCGCCAGGAGCGTAATGCTGTTGCCGGTCTCCGAGGCGAGGATGCCGGTGTAGATCACGCCGCCGGTCGTGACGGCCGTGTAATTGAGAAATTTTGCTTCGACGGCCCGGTTCGGATCGAAAATCGCCGTGAGCATCGCCTGTGGCGAGCGGTCGGTGAGGGCCGACAGATCGGGTCCTACCACGTGGCCCACGTCCGCCATCCGATGGCAGGCGGAACAACTCTTCTTGAACACGGCGGCGCCACGCTCGGCCGAGGCGGCCAGCCCGGTTGCCTGGCGATAGCGGTCGACGACTTGCTGCCTGTCTGCGTTCACGGCGCCGGCGAGAAGCTGCTGGGCCTCGCGGCGGATCGCTTCGTCGGGGTGCTCCAGCATGCGCTGGCGACGGGCCGCGTCGATGGCGTTCGCCGCGACGTTCTGGCTCTCAATTTCGGCCAGCAGTTCCTTTAGCCAAGCCTCGCGACCGATCAGCAGGTCGACGACCTGGCCGCGGAGATCGGGTCCGTAGCCCGGCCAGCCGGAAAGGAGCAGCTTGGGCACCTGCGCGGCGCCGGTGGCCGCCAGGGCGCCGACCGCGGCCGATTGCACCGCCACGGGCGTCTGCGGCGAGAGCAGCCGCTCGAGCGCCTCGATGTCGGCCGGCCGCTCGTCGTCGAAACGCCCGAGCAGGCCGATCGCCCGCAGTCTCAAGTTTTCAGGAGCGGCTGCGTCGCCCGCCACGCCGCGCGCGGATGCAAGTGAATTCCCGACGCGGGACAAAGACTCGCGCGCCGTCTCGGGCGCCGCAGCCGCCAGCTCCTTAAGGCTCAGATGACGACGATGCAAGCCGTCAAACAGTCCTTCCAGCACGGCCAGCCTCCAGACCGTGACGCGATCGTCCGCCGCCGAAAGCGACCGCGCCAACGGCGTGAGGGCGGCGTCGCTTTCCATCACGACCGCGAGCATGACGACTTGGCGGACCAAATCTCCCAGCGCATCCATCTCGCCGTCTGGTGTCAAGACCGCGTCCACCAGCCCGGGCAGGTTCTCCCGGTTGGCGGAACTGAGAATTGCCGCGTGGAAGAAGGCCGTTCCCGTTTGTGAAGCAGTCGATCGCTGCGCCAGTCGGCCCAGCGATCGGCCCGCGTCGCGAGAATGCCACTCGCCCAGCGTGTACGCGAGCTGCATCAGGAGTTGCGGATCGTCGGTCTCGACCAGGCCGGCGATCGCGCGCGCCAACTCTGGGGTTTGGTCGAGCAAAGGTTCAGATAACCGCACGATGTGGCGGTCGATGCCCGGATGAATGCCGACGTTCTGCCGCAGCAATTCAGCGTCGATCGCCTTGAGACCGTCGAGGGTACCAAGGGCGTGCAGTCGTGCCAGCGTCGGCGATGCGGCGTTTGAAAGCATGGCTTTCAAGAGGGGAACCGCGGCCGGGTCGTCGCGCTCGATGAGGAGCTGCTGGACTATGTCGCGCTGCCAACCGCCGGGACTAGCGAGCGCGGCCACGAGCCCGGGCGTGTCGAGCTTATCGAAACGTGGCAAGGGACGAGGCTCGACGCCCACCGGGAAGATTCGATAGATGCGACCCTTGTCAGCCCCCGATCGCAGGTCGTAACGGGCTTGAGCATCCTTCGGGATCCACTCCGGATGCTCGATGACCTGCCGGTACATATCGGCCACCCACAGGGCGCCGTCGGGCCCGACACGGATCATCGTCGGCCGAAAGAAGTTGTCGCTCGAGACCAGAAACTCGCTGCGATCCTCGTCGTCGGCTCGGCGGCTGTGGAACGTGAATCCATCGGCAAACACCACTTCGCGGTGGACCAGGTTGTGGACCGGCTCGCTCACGAACGAGTTGCCGGCGAAGGCCGGATCGAAAAGATCATCGCGATAAATGATGGCGCTGCAGGCCGAGGTAAAGCGGTTCGCGGCGTTGTGGTCGTTAAAACGGGGCAGCGTGCGGCTGAGGGGAAAGACCGGCGCCGCACCTGGTGCCAGCGAGACCTGCACCCGCGGGTCGGGCGGGGCGAAGTGCGGATTGCGACGCATGTAATGTTCGTCGAGAGCGAAGTGGTACATCGGGTTGGCATTACTGTTGCCGAACCAGTTGCCCCAGTCGTCGCGCTCCCGCATGAACTGCGTCTGGCCGGTCTGCGCTTCGATCAACCCTTCGTCGGGCCGGATGCGGAAGTCGCGGCCGCCGATGTTCACCTTTTCACCGGTAATCAGCGACTCGATGCCGCCGCCGCTGTCACCGTTGGCGCAGTACACCCAGTTGTCGAGTCCCCACCGCAGTCCGTTCACGCGGTGCTGCGGGTTCCCCTCACCGAAACCTCGATAGAGCGACTTCCGCACGTCGGCCCGGCCGTCGCCGTCGGTGTCTTCGGCGTAGAAAATCTCGGGGGCGCAGGTAACGAGGACCCCTTTTCGCCAGGGCATAACCCCGTTGGGATAGCGCAAGCCGTCGAGGAAGAGTGTTGAGCTGTCGTAGTGGCCATCGCCGTCGCGATCTTCGAGATATCGCACGCGGCCCCCCGGCGTTCCCTTGCCGTCGATCCCCAGCGGGTAGTCCGCCATCTCGACGACCCATAGCCTGCCGTCGGCTCCCCAGGCGAAGGCGACCGGATCCATCGTCAACGGTTCAGACGCCATCTGCTCGACCCGGAAACCGGGCCGGACCACGATCGACTCGAGCGAGGCCCGCGGCGACTTGGGTCGCGGCTCGACCTCTTTCAAAATGTCGCCGAACGAACGCCGATCGACCAGGTCCTTCAGCTTGTCGGTATGTTCATTTTGCAACCACAGGTGCCGATCGCTGAACCAGGCGCCGTTATTCGTCCCGTTGACGACAAACGGCGGAATGCCCGCGTCGTCGGTCCGCTGTCCCGCGACTACCTGGTGTGACCAGCCCTTCTCGGGCGATTCAAACAGGTTCACGCAGAATCCCGCTTCGTTGGAAAGCACCACGTCGTCGTAGCCGTCTTCGTCAAGATCGACGAACCTCAAACCGGCGTCGCGGCCCGCCTCGTCGACAATCGTCGCACCTGCGGGCAGGCCAAACGGGAGCTTTTGCCAACGCCGCTGCTGCATGCTCCAGCCGAAGACGGCGGATTGCGTCGGATTGCCGACCAGGCATTCGGTTATGCCGTCCCCATCGAGGTCGCGGAGGCGGACTCCCTGATCGCGGCCGCCGCGCGCGGTCGCCACGGGGACGCCGTCGATCTCCAAGCCCGCCAAGGCGTCGGCGCGGTTGATCCAGCCCGCACGACCGAATTCCCAAAGACCGCCAGTTGATTCGTCTCGCGCCAGTAGCCAGACGCGGCCTTCCGGCCCGATGCCGAATCGGGAGTGTGTGGGCCGTGGCGCGCCGTCCGGAATATGCTCGACAAGGTCAACAGGAAAGCCGCATGTGGTCCAAGAGTTCGCGGCCGGCAACCACACGCGCGTCTGTCGCAGTTCACGGTTGCCGCTGACGACGTCGAGATAGCCATCGGCATTCAGGTCGAGGATCCGGACTCCTCGGTCGAATCCCGCGCCGGGTGCTGCCAACGGCGGGTGTGGGAATGACCCTCGAAGAGCCTGCCCCGCGAGAAGGTTTTTGTTCAGGCGGTCGAGCGCCTCGCGAAACGTGAGGAATTTTACGCGCCCGCCGTATCGCGCCACCGCGTGGTCGATCAACTCGTTGATCTGCTCGGCTCGGATCCAGCCGTGCGGGTGGAACACCAGATTGAACACGCCCTGCCTGGCCACGGTGGCGTCGAGCGCCAACTTCAAATCCGTCACCGTCAGCGGATTGTTCGGCTTTTGCAGATGCTGGGCGCTCCAGTCGCTGGGCGCGACGCAAGGAAATTCCCAGCACAGGCCGCCGATTACGTAGGGATAGGGGTAATCGCGAATCGTGTTGACGAACGTTCGATCGAAGGGCAGGTATTTTTGAAAACGGTCGTGCCCCTTTCCGTCTAGCACGATCTCGCGCGGCAGGTCGGGGTCGTTCGCCGTGAAAAAGTTGAATACTGAACTGTCGATCTCCAAGAAACGTCCGGCGGGCGTCGAGCGGTTAAAAATCTCGGCGAAGAAGCGGGGGCTGACGGTGTTGAGCGAGTCGCAGCAAGGGGTGCGGAAGGCGACGGGGCGGTTGCCCGCGACGTCGTTCATCAGATCGACGCACCGGTCGTAAGTTTCTTTCGCTTTACCAAGATCTCCCTTGCCAAGCAGCGGACAGGGGTGATCGTATGTGTGGACCTCCAGGCTTAAGCCCTCGGCCAGCCATTTTTGCAGGTGCGGATCGGCCGGATCGATCTGGCAGGTCATGATGCTGACCGGGGCGCGGCCGTCGATCTGCTGGAGCCTTTCAAGGATCGGCCGCAGGTAGGCTTCCCACTTCTCGTGCCCCCGCATGTCGTCGATCGCCAGCACGACCACGGCCTCGACGCCGGCCTCCCCGACCCACTGGGGCGTGGTCAGCCTTGCAAACTGGCGATGCGGGTACCAGGGATTCAACTCGTCGAGGTAGGTCAGCCGGTTGCCGTCGGCCGGCGCGGCTGCCGCGGCCGTCGCCAGGGCGCAGACGAGCAAACACGCCGACAAGACACGCATCGTGTAAATCCACGAAAGTTTTTGGTTTTGAGCCGGTCCAAGAGCCTTCCATTGTAGCTGGCGTCCCGGTAAGTCGCTTGTGGTAGGCGCGCCGCCGCGCCGAGCGGTCCGACGGCACTCTTGGGAGGCCCACGTCTCCCGCTCGCCCACGATTGCCGAGGCGATTCTTGGCTCATTTCTCAGGAGAGAATCGCCTCGACCACTCTGCCCGACACCATGGTGAGCCTCTCGTCCTGGCCGTTGTGCGGGAAGGTGAGCGCTTCGTGATCGAGGCCCAGGAGGTGCAATATCGTGGCGTGCAGGTCGTGAACGTGAACCTTGTTCTCGACCGCATAGAGCCCCAGCGCGTCGGTGGCGCCGTAGGTTGCCCCACCACGAACGCCCCCACCGGCCAGCCACATCGTGAAGCCGTACGGGTTGTGGTCGCGGCCGTTGCCGCTCTCGCTCATCGGTGTCCGACCGAATTCGCCGCCCCAGATCACAAGCGTGCTTTCCAACAAACCTCGCTGCTTGAGATCGGCCAGCAGTCCGGCGATCGGAAGATCGCTCTCGCGGCAATAGCGGGCATGGTTCCCCTCGACATTCGAGTGGGCGTCCCATTTGCTGCCCGAGCCGGAATAGATTTGCACGAACCGGACGCCGCGCTCGACGAGCCGCCGGGCGAGCAGGCAATTGCGTCCCATCCGCTGGGTCTCTTTCTGGTCGATGCCGTAAAGCCGCAGCGTCTGGTCCGTTTCGCCTTTCAGGTCGACCGCCTCGGGCGCCGCGGCCTGCATGCGATAGGCCAGTTCGTAGGCTGCGATGCGCGCTTCGAGCTGATCGTCTTCAGCCCGCTCCTGCCGGTGCCGTCGGTTGAGTTGCTGGATAAAGTCGAGCTTGGCGCGCTGCCGTTGTCCGCCTGCCGCGGGCGGAGCGAGGTAAAGGATGGGCGACTCCCCTTCGCGGAATTTCGTTCCCTGGAACGTGGCCGGCATAAAGCCCGTGCCCCAGTTGCGGTTTCCGCCGGGTGGTTCTTCGGGATAGTCGGCCAGCACCACGAAACCGGGCAGATCGGCGTTTTCGCTGCCGAGGCCGTAAATGGCCCACGAGCCCAGGCAGGGGCGGCCGCCCAAGATGCTGCCCGTGTTCATCTGGCAGACGCTGCCGACGTGGTTCAGCCCGTCGGCGTAGCAGCTTCGGATGACGGCCATCTCGTCGACATGCCGGGCGATTTCCGGGTACCAGTCGCTCACCCAGGTGCCGCTCTGGCCGTGCTGCCGGAATTGCCGCCTTGAGGCGAGCAGGGGCGTGTACGCCGTGCGTCCCATGGCGGTCACGGGACGGCCAAAACTGTCGGGCAAGGGCTGGCCGTCGAGACGGCTCAGTTCGGGTTTAGGGTCGAACAGGTCGATGTGACTCGGACCGCCATCCAGAAAGCACCAGATGACGCTTTTGGCACGGGTCGCGAAGTGGGGCGGTCGCGCCGCCAGCGGGTCGGCGACCGCCGAGGCCTCTCTTGCGAGCACGTTCTTGGCCGTCAGTGATGCCAGCGCAAGCGCGCCAAACCCACCGCCGGCCTTGAGCAAAAACTCGCGGCGCGAGCGCGGCACGACCCGATGCGCGGGCTGGTCAATCGACATACAAGAACTCGTTGGCATTCAACAGCGCGTGGCAGAAATCGGCGACTGCCGCGGCCGTCGCGGCTTCGGGGGTTGACTCTCCGCTCGTGCGGATTTGTTGATGGATGAACTGCGTCGCCGCCTCGATTTCGTCGTCGCCGGCCGCGCGGGCGAACGCCTCGCGGTAGGCGCCGCTTATCACGGCCAGAAGGTCGTGGTGACGTGCGCTCAACAGCCGATCCGCCCAGCGGCGCGCCTCCGCGATCGCCAGCTCGCCGTTGAGCAGCACGAGCGATTGTGGGGCCGTCGTCGTTTCGGCCCGGCGAGGGCAACTGTGGTGCATGTCGGGCTGATCGAAGGCCTCGAACAGCGGGTAGTGCAGGTTCCGCTTCGCCAGAACGTACACGCTCCGCCGCTGGCGGTCGGCCGGCCGTTCGTCAGGCGGCCAGGCGGAAGAGCGGCTCATGCCCGCCGGCAGCTCGGGCCGGACGCTCGGCCCGTACATGGCTGGATTCAGTTCGCCGCTTACCGCCAGCATGGCGTCGCGAATCGCCTCCCCCTCCAGTCTGCGACGGCGGGCGTGCCAGAGCAGGCGGTTCTGCGGATCGCGCTCTTTGGCCGCCGCCGCTTCCGCGGGCGAGAGATCGACGCGCGAGGTCTGCCGGTAGGTTGCCGACGTGACCATCAGCCGATGGAGGTGTTTCAGGCTCCAGCCGCGGTCGACCAGTTCCACGGCCAGCCAGTCGAGCAGCTCGGGGTGCGTGGGCAACTCGCCCTGCGCGCCAAAATCGTTCGCGGTGGCGACGATGCCGACGCCAAAATGCTGCTGCCAAAGGCGGTTGACGATCACGCGGCTGGTGAGCGGATGGTCGGCCCGCGCCAGCCACCGGGCAAGCGCCGAGCGCCGCCCCGTACTTTCGCTCCCCGTCGTCGGCGAGCCGACCTCGGCCGACGCTTCGCCCAGAAACGCGGGGAAGCCCGGAATGACCTCGTCGGCTGGCTTATGCCAGTCGCCGCCCGCGAGCAGCCAGGTGACCGGCGCCGTGCGTCCGACGTCGCCGGCCGCCATCAACGTCGGCAGCGGCGAGGGCCGCACGGGGTCGAACTCCTTGAGCTTCGCCTGCAGCTCTTCGTAGCGCTGCTTTTCTTCGGCCGAAAGCTTGGCGACCAGGTCTTTGTCTTTCGGCTCCGCCTGCTTCAGGGCCATGCGGGCGATCTGCTCTTGATAGGCCGAGCGCTCGCCGGCGGGCACGGCCACCGCGTCGCGGATCTCCTGGCGGAATTTTCCCAGCCCGTATTCCCGCTGCTGCTGCCGCTTCGGCTCGAGCAGGCGATCGATCTCGGCCCGGACCTCGGCGGTGGCTGCCTCCCAGTCGGCTAGCCGCCGGCGATACTCCAAAATCTCTTCCGGCGAGGCGTCGGGCACGTCGTCGCGAGCCACGACCGGCGTGAAAAACGCCTGCAAGCGGAAGTAGTCGGCCTGGGCGATGTCGTCGAACTTGTGATCGTGGCACTGGGCGCAGCCCATCGTCAGGCCCAAGAAGGCCAGCGACGTGGTGGCCGTGATGTCGTCGAGTATCTCCTGGCGGCGCTGTTCGAGGTTGGCCGCGTTATACTCGTCGGGATAGAGCCGGACGTACCCCGTCGCGGCCAGGGCCGCCGGATTCTGCGGATCGAGTTCGTCGCCGGCCAACTGCCAGGCGAGAAACCGATCGTAAGGAAGATCGTCGTTCAGGGCCCGGATCACGAAGTTGCGATACTTGTGGGCGTTCGGCCGCAGGTCGTCGGCCTTGAATCCGTCGGTCTCGGCATAGCGGACCAGGTCGAGCCAGAACTGCGCCGCCCGCTCTCCGTAGGAGGGAGACGCCAGCAAGCGGTCGACCAGGCGCTCGTAGGCGTCGGGCCGGTCGTCGGCGAGAAAGGCCGCCTGCTGCTCAACCGTCGGCGGCAGACCGACCAGGTCGAAGGACACCCGCCGCAACAGCGTCAGCTTGTCGGCCAACGGGGAAGGCCTCAAGCCGGCCCCTTCCAGCCTTGCCAGGATGAAGTTGTCGATCGGGTTGATGACGGAACTGGCGTCGGCAACATCCGGCGGCGTCGGCCGCTGCGGCGGCCGGAACGGCCAGTCGCCGTTATGAAAGGCGGGCGCGTGAGAGGCGGAGTGCGGAGACACCGCTTTTTCGTTGGCCACAGCCGGCGAACAGGTGAGAAGAGCGGCCGCGACCGCCACCAGGCAACCGCCCTGTCGATTGTTCACCCGCGACTGGATTGGAGCTACAAGCCGCATCGGTCAAGCCCACTGGTACAGCGACACCACGATTCTAGCGGGGTTGTCGCGGGATGTCGATTTGCGAGGCCGACCGAGGCGTCGGTGCCGGATGCCCGCCCGAGAGAATCCAAATTCGACCCGGTCGGAGGTTCCAATCGCGCGGTCGACGTTTGGCTCTCGGTTAAGCGATGATGCGGCGACCGTGCGATCGGCCGCGCGACCAAGAATCGCCTCAGAATGGGCGTTCGGCCTGTTGTAGATTCAGGGTTGTCAGTCCGCCTCGGCGGCTTCGAGCGCGGCGCGGTGGGGAACGGCGAGGCACCGCACGCCGGCGAAGTGCCGTCGCAGGCGGTCGTCGATCTGGCGGATGAACTGTTCGGCCCGATCAACCTGCCGCGCGGCCTCGCTCTGCGGCTCAAGCGGACCGTCTCGATCAAACGTTCGGCGGCTGAGACGGAGCAGAAGATTTTCGGGAATCGGCGGGGCCGGTTGCCCCAAGGGGAAGCAGCCCCGGATCTCGCTTTCCGCGGGTGCCACGCCCCGGCAGGCGAAGATCAAGTCGGTTCCCTCCGAGCCGGCAGCCGGCTCGAACCGGTTCCAGCCTGGATAGAACAACCCGTCCACCTCGTCCACCTTTCGCCGGTCGGCCGAGAGGATGCGAAGTTCTCCCTGCGCGTCGAACCACAGAAGGACCAGCGGCTCGTCGGGTTGAACGCTGCACGAAATGGAGATCGGGTCGCCCGTCCGCAGCGGCAGCACGTTCGACAGGTTGACCGGCTCGTTGCGGCGGACCACCGTCATCGCGGGGACCGACAGCAGCACGGCGCGGCCGTCGTCAACCTTGGATTCCGCGGCCGGCTTTGCCCGGCGTCCCAAGAACCACCCAACCGTTTCGATCGCGACCAGCGCCGCCAGCAGAATGACGACGGTCATGACGTCGCGACGCATCTTCGGGCGCCGTTTCGCCAGCCGCTCGAGCTGACGAGCAAGCTCGTCGGCGGTTGGCCGTTGGGCCGGCTCGATGGCCAGCGCCCGCCGACAAAGGCGTGACAGGCGGCCGGGCATGCCCGGCAGTTGCAGCGGGCTGAAATCGACGTCTCCCTCTCTCGCGCGACGCAACGAGTCCGAAACGCTCGCGGCCGCGAACGGCCCCCGGCTCGTAAGCAGCCAGTAGAGCGTCGCCCCCAGGCCGAAGACGTCTCCGGCCGGGCCGGCCGGTCGCCGCGGACCGGCCGCAAGCTCGGGGGGCAGAAATTCGGGCGTGCCGCCGATACGCCCGCCGTCGGCCTCCCAGATGTCGTCGAAGCGGGCCAGACCGAGGTCGATGATTCGGGTTCGGCCTTCCGCGTCGATCATGATGTTTCGCGGCGTGACGTCGCCGTGCACGACGCCCCGTCGATGCGCGTAGGCCAGCACGCCGGCCGCCTCGGCGATGATTCGTGCCGCTTCGTCCGGCGCCGGACGCTGCCGGTCGAAGCATTGCTCCAGGTTGCGCCCCGGCACGTATTCGAGCACGAGGTAGGGCCGGTCTTCGAGCACGCCTACGTCAAACACCCGCGGCAGTCCCGCGTGGTCGAGCGTCGCCAGCAAGCGGCCCTCGTTGATGGCCGCCTCGCGGTGGGCCTGATCGTTGTGGGGCGAAAGACGCCACAGCTTGAGAACGAGGGGACGGGCCAGATCGGGGTCGAGCACGCGGTAGACGTCGGCCTGACCACCCGATTCCAAAATGCCGACGACGTGGTAGCGCCCGATGCGATCCAGCGCCGGTGGGTCGTCGGCCGTCGGCTGGCCGAGTAGCTGGGTCTGCTGGGAGGCATCAAGGCTGCGGCTGAACGACCGCAACGCGCCGATTTCGCCGCGAAGGGCTTCGAAGCGCTCGCCGCAGGCCGCGCACTGTTCGGCGTGCAGGCGCACCTGGCTGGTGCCCTCTTCGCCGGTCGCGGCGGCCAGCAGTTCTTCGTCGGAGGGACAAGAATCGTTCATCTTTCGCGGGCCGCCTCGGCCGGAGATTCGCTCAGGGACTCGGCGAACTGGGCGCACTCTTCCCGCACCCGCGCCAGCAAGCGCGAAGCGTTGACGTAGACCACGTTGGTCGAGACGCCGAGCTCCGCGGCGATTCTGGTGGCGGGTCGGTCGGCCAGGATCCGTCCTTCGAAGCAGGCCCAGGCCACCGGCTGGGCCGATTCGCGCACTCGTTTGAGGACCACCTCCAGAACCCGCTGGCGGTAGAGGTCGTTCCACGGGTCGCCAGGCGGCGGCGAGGCCTGCGATTCGTGACCGTCGGCCCACTCTTGTTCCGCGCGCGTCCGCACGGCGCGACGGCGGGTCCAGTCGACCATGGCGGCATGGGCAACCTGCCAGAGCCAGGTGCGGAACCTGCCGCGCTGGTGATCGAGCTGAAAACGGGCCATCGCGCGCACGAGCCGTGTAAACACGTCCTGTACGATATCGGCGGCGTCTGCTTCGTTCACGCCCCGCTTGCGAACGTAGGCGGTCAACAGCGGTTGATAGACCGTCACAAATTCCGCCCATGCCGTGGCATCGGACGGGTCACGAACGCGTTCGACGAGCGAAAGACGGGTTCCGAGCATGATTTAAGCACCCGTGCCTGTGCGGCGGAGGGAGCTTCAGGTTTGTGTGGCGTAGCCTAAATTATTCATAGTTCCATACTAAGCGTGAAGCGCAGGCAAGTAGCCCCGGCACTACGCGATGGGGACGTGGTGGTGCCGACTGCCACGAACTCGAACTGCGAGAGCCGGACCCGAGCACAACACTGAAGAAAAGCCCGCACGGGCGCCAGCCGCCCTCACCCTGGCCCTCTCCCCGGGGGGGGGCAAAAATTGCTAAAAGGCGCCGCCGCTGCCGGTCATCCGCTCCCAGAGGAGCCGATAGTACTTCATCACGCGAATTGGGTCGGCGGTGGGCGCGCCTTCTTCGAGAAGCGTCCAGCCGTCGAACCGGCAGCCGTTCAACAGGTCGAACAAGGCCTGCCAGGGGTAGTCGCTCACAAGATCGTGAATGTGGATCGTCCCCAGTCGCTTCTTCACGAGGTTGAAGTTGTGTTCCAGTCCCTGGCCCGCCAGGTCGGCTGGATTGCAGTTCCAGCAGACCGTGGCGCCGGGGTTGTCGGCGACGTCCATGATGGTCTTGATGTGTTCCAGTTTGTCGGTGCCCGGCCCGTGTACTTCCAGCCGCAGCACCACGCCGTAGCCCTCGCCGAAGGCCGCCAGCTCGTCGAGTGCCCGGCCGATCTGCTCGAGCGTTTTTTGAACCGGCACGTCCGCCGGCAGGCCGTTGGGGCGCACTTTGACGCCCGAGGCTCCGCAGTCGTGGGCCAGCACCATAAACGCCTTGGTCAGGTCGATGTTTTTCTGCAGCGTGGCCCGATCGGGCGAGTGATATTCGCAGGCCGTGCCCAGTCCGACCAGCGTTACCCCCGAATCGTGGAACGTGTCGGCCACGCGCTTGCGCTCGTCGGCCGAAAGCAGTGGTTCGACGCCGTGTTCATGTCCGGTCCGCAACTCGACGCCGGCGAAGCCGGTCAACTGGCAATTCTTGATGAGGGTGGGTAAATCCCACTCGGCGCCCCACATGTAGGTGACGAGTCCGAGTTGCATGTAAGACACCGTCGCTTTTCGTTGCGTGGCAGAGTAGCAGGCACGCTCGATCGTGTCGTAGCCGCGCCCCGAAGGATAACCCACCCGCCCAACGTTTAACGGCACACGGAGTATGCCTACTACCATCCAGCCTACGTCTATTGGTCGTCTTTCGGCTCCTCTTCGGCGCCCTGCTTCTCGCGCCACGGTTCTTCTTTCTCGTAGCTGGCCAGCTCCTTGCGGAGCTGATCTTTCAAGGCGTCTTCCCCCATCTCGACCGATTGCGCCGACCATTTCCGGGCGGTTGCAAAATCACCCTTTTCGGCGTAGGCGGCCGCCAGCGTGCTCAGGATGTGGGCCTGCTTGTAGTTGGTGACTTCGCAGGCTTTCATGGCCAGCTCCAGGGCCCGGTTGCCGTCGCGCAGTTCGGCTTCGGGCGAGGTCGCCAGCACCCAGGCCAGGTTGTTCAGCACGCCGCTGTTGGCCGGCGCGATTTTCAGGGCTTGCTCGTAGTCATCGATTGCCTCTTTCTGCATGCCGTGGTTGAGGTAGGTGTCGGCCCGCACCTGGTAGGCGAACTCGCGCGGGTTGATCTTGATGGCGGCCGAGTAAGCGTCGATGGCTTTGCCCGATTTATGCTGAGCGGAATACAGCAGTCCGAGCTGCAGCCAGGCGATGGCGTCGTCGGGATTCGCCTCGACCTGCTGGCGGAGCTCCTTGATAGAACTTTGCGTCTTGCCCGCCTTTTCGATGACCATCGCCCAGATACGCAGGGCGTCGTCGGAGTCGGGATACGCCTCCAGCGCCCGGTTCGCTTCGGGAATGGCTTCGTCCGCCTTATCCAGCAGCGCGAGGGTTTGTGCCTTCAACAGGAGCCCGAACAGGTTGTCGGGAGCGACTTCCAAGGCGCGCGTGACGTCTTCGATCGTCTGCTCGTGTTTTCCGGCCAGGGCACTGACTCTCGCCCGCTGCAAGAGCGGAATGGCGTTGCCCGGCGCCAGCTCGGCGGCGCGGCCATAGCTTTCGTGAGCCTCGTCGTATCGCTTCATCGCTTCCAGCGTCATGGCGCGCCCTTCGTGGGCGTCGGCATCGTCGTCGTCGATTTTCAGAGCCGCGTCAAAATCGGCCAGCGCCGCGTCCTCCTTGCCGGCGGCCAGATTCGTGGCGCCTCGCAGCCGCAGGATCTCGCCGTTCTGCGGAATGAGTTCGATCGCATCGGAGAGATCCTTCAATCGGTCGTCGAGCGTCTCGCTGACTTGGGCCCGCCAGCGCAGGGCCTCGGCCTTGGTCGCATCGTCGTCTCCGGCCAGGCGGATGGCCTCACCGAGGGCCTTTCGCGCCGTCGTGTGGTCTCCCCCTTGCATGGCCTGCAGCTTGCCGAGCCAAAGTTGTGACGCGGCTTGCTTCGGATCGATCTCGACCGCTCGTTCGACGTCTTTGACGGCCATTCGCCAGGCCACCGTCCCTTGCAACTCCAGCTCGTCCCGGCTCATCTGGAGTAGCCTGCCGCCGATCGCCTCGGCCCGCTGCAAAAGCGTGGAACTGAGCAACTGTTTGCAGAACTCCTCGTTGTCTTTGTCGAGTCCCTTATCGAGGGCGCTCTGGCAGAGATCGATGACCGCGCCCCACTCGGCCAGCGTTTCGGCCGACAGCTTCAGTTCGATGGCCCGGTCGAGATCGGGCTGACCCTCACTCTCGGCCGCAGCTGCCGGGCGGCCCGGCAGCAAGGCCGATAACAACAACAGAAGTCCCGCCGTGAACGTGACGCCGGTTTGGGTTCGCATGTCATAACCTGTGGAAAGAAACGGTCCTCCAACGATCCCTCATTATGGCGACAAATGGAAAAGTTGGCTATGTGAACAAGGAGGTCTTGGTCTTGGGCTTTGTGGGTTTATAGGAGTAAGTCGAGCGTTTCGCCCCGTGAGAAGAGCTCTTCAATTGAAACGGCGCTACAGCGGCGCGGGGATGTCGCGATGGCTGAAAATCACGGCCGCCGCCAGGTAGGCGACCAGGCCCAGGCCGATCAGCGTTCCGTCGTAACGCAGCGAAATCTCCCAGGCTCGCTCCGGATAGACGACCAGCGTCTGTGGCTCGAAGGCGCCCAGGAACGTCAGGTACATCAGCCGGTGGAACTTGGGCGACATGCGAGCCACGATTTTGACCAGAAGCTCAACGATGTAGATCGCGCCGACGATTCCCAGCGTTCGCCAGCGCTGGTTGTCGCACGCCGAGATGGCGGTGGTGAGCGCCGTGAGAAAAAACGTGGCCGCAAAGAGGTTCACCGCCGCCGGTATGAAGTGGCGCGGCTCGACCTCTGTGATCAGGCCGGTGGCGGCGAGGCCCTGGCAGGTGCCCAACCAGGCGGCCAGGGCGAGTAGGGCGGAGCCGGCCGTCGTCACGACCGAGTGGCACACGAGTAACTGCCGCCGCGACACCGGCTGGGCAAGCAGGATCTCCATGGTCCCCCGGCCGATTTCGCCGCTCACCACGTCGCTGCCGCGGGCGAACGACCAGGTGACCATCGTGAAAATGACGACCGGATCGATGTACGCCAGGGCGATGCGGCCGGTGGTCGTGGCTACCTTGGCGAAGGGAACGCCGATCAGCGACTCCATCTCAGCCGGCATGGCCCGCAGGAAGACGCTGAAAGCCCCCAGTTCCACCAGGCTCGTCAGCCAGACGAACAGCCAGTTGAAACCGAACATCAGCAGCGTCAGCCCGGCCAGCAGCAGTCTGGCGTCGCCTACCGTTTTGATCCACAAAGCGAGATTCAACGGCGTAAGCTAGCGGCGAGGGTTAAGCTGTGTCTCGAAAGTATCGAGTTCGGTCTGCCTCATCGTTTAACGGGAGCCACCGGCGACCGCGAGGACGGCGCCAAGTGCCGGCCCGAACACGACAATTCGGCCCAGTCGGCGGTTCCAACCTCGCCGTCGCTGTTGGTTTCCGGTCAAACAACCGGAGCGTTTCAGAGCGCGCGGCGGATACGACGCGGCGGACGCCCCCCCCGACCGACCATGGGCTGAGCCGCCGGCTTCTTCTCCGCCGCGGCCGGTTCGGCGCCGCCGTTAGTGCCGGCCGGGGCCGCTGCGGCTTCCATCAGCGCGGCGGGCGATGAAGCCGGCAGCGCGGCGGGCCGCGGCGCCACCGCCTCAAAACCCTCTAGCTCGGCGCGCGTGAGAAGCTTATCGATGCGCATTTCGATGCGCGTCAGCTCCGGGCCCTCCTCGGGCGTGACGAAGGTGTAGGCCACCCCCTCGCGTCCCATTCGCCCCGTGCGGCCGACGCGGTGCACGTAGTCGTCGCAGAAACTGGGGATGTCGTAGTTGATGATGTGCGAGATGCCGCTAACGTCGATGCCGCGGCCCACCACGTCGGTGGCCACGAGGCAGCGCACCTGGCCCTCGCGGAACCGGGCCATCGTGCGGTCGCGAGTTTTCTGCGGCAGGTCGCCGTGGATGCAGTCGACTCCTTCGACCTTCTTCTGCAGGTGGCGGTAGATCCTTTCCGTTCCTCGCTTCGTGCGGCAGAAAACGATCGACTGCCGCGGCTTTTCGCGCCGCAGCAGCTTGACCAGCAGTTCGAACTTCCTTTCCGGCACGACCGTGAAGTAAAACTGCTCGATCGTTTCGACCGAAACGTCGCTGGGTGAAAAGTTAAGTGTCTCGGGGTCGCGCATGTAACGTGTCGCCAGCCGGGCCACGGCCGGCGGCACCGTGGCGCTGAGCAGCATCGTCTGGCGGGAAGTCGGGCAGCGGCGGAGGATTTTTTCGATGTCGGGGCGGAAGCCGATGTCGAGCATGCGGTCGGCCTCGTCGAGCACGACGAACTGCAAGTCGCCCAGCATGAGCGTGCCGCGCGCCAGGTGATCGAGGACGCGGCCCGGCGTGCCGATCACGCAGTCGACCCCGCGGCGCAGCTTCTCGATCTGCTCGCGGATCGGCGTGCCGCCGTAGACGGCCACGGCGTGCGTCTTGCGGCCGTGCGCCAGTTTCAAGAACTCGTCGCGCACCTGCACCGCCAGCTCGCGCGTGGGCACGAGCACGAGCGCTTGCGGGGCATGGCCCCGGCGCTCGATCTTCTCCAGAATGGGAATGGCGAAGGCGGCCGTCTTGCCGGTGCCGGTGCGGGCCTGGCCAAGCAAGTCGGCCCCGGCCAAGGCACGCGGAATGAGGCCCGCCTGGACCGGTGTCGGTTCGACATAACCGGCCCGATCGAGGGCGGCGAGCATCGTTGGAGACAAAGGAAGTGCCTGGAATCCTCCCGTAGATTCGACAGGCGGTTGCGTAGCGTTTTTACCTGGCACTAAACTGGGCTCGTTGTAATCAGCTTTTTTATAACCATATCGGGGCAAAAGGGTTTGGTCAACCGGAGACGATTGAATGAAGATGTTCCTTCGCGGGCAGTGGCAAGATCGAGCCGAGAAGATCGAGGTTTGCAACCCCTGGGACGGCTCGGCCGTCGACGTCGTCCCGGCGGGGACTTCGGCCGACGTGGAAGCGGCGGTGGGCGGGGCTGCGGAAGGTGCCGCGATCATGCGGCGGATGCCAGGGTACGACCGCTGGCAGATTCTGGCGAAGGCCGCCGAGCTGATGCGCCAGCGCGTCGACGACCTTGGCCGGACGATCAGCCTGGAAGAGGGCAAGACGTTCGCCGAAGGGAAAGGGGAGGCACAGCGAGCGACCGAAACCATGCAGCTTTCGGCGGAAGAAGCGAAGAGGATTTGCGGCGAGGTGCTGCCCCTCGACGGCGCGCCGGGCGGGGCAGGAAAGTTCGGTTTCACGCTCCGAGTGCCCTGCGGCGTGGTGGCCGCCATCACGCCGTTCAACTTTCCGCTGAACCTCGTCTGCCACAAAGTGGGACCGGCGTTGGCGGCGGGCAACGCGGTCGTCTGCAAACCGGCCAGCGACACGCCGCTGTCAGCCTTGAAGCTGGTCGAGATCCTGCTTGAGGCGGGCCTGCCGCCCCTGGCGATCGCCTGCGTGACCGGGCCCGGCGGCAAGCTGGGCGACGCCCTGGTTCGCGACCGGCGAGTGCGGAAAGTGAGCTTCACGGGCAGCCGCGAGGTGGGCGAAAAACTGTGTGAAGCGGCCGGACTGAAGAAAGTCACGCTGGAACTCGGTTCCAACAGTCCTCTGATCGTCATGCCCGACGCCGACCTGGCGAAAGTGGCCGAACTGGCCGTGCTCACCGGATACGCGAACGCCGGGCAGACATGCATCAGCACCCAGCGTGTGATCGCCCTGGACGACGTCTACGGCGATCTGCTCGACGCGCTCAAGCCAAAAGTCGCCGCGCTCAAGGCGGGTGATCCGTTCGACCCCCAGGTGCAGATGGGACCGATGATCCGCGAGCGTGATGCCGAGCGCGTCGGCCAGTGGATCAAGGAAGCCGTCACCGGCGGAGCGAAGGTGCTGACGGGGGGCGGCAGGCACGGCTCCCTCGTCGAGCCGACGCTGGTGGCCGACGTGAAGCCCGAAATGCGGATCAGTTGCGACGAGCTATTTGGACCTGCGATCGCGGTGACGCGCGCGTCTAGCCTTGAGCAAGCGATCGCCCTGGCGAACGACTCACGTTACGGCCTGAGCGCGGGCATCTTCACACAGAACATCGACTGGGCGTTGAAATTCGCCCGCGAGGTCGATTCGGGCAACATACACATCAACTGGGGTCCCGCCTGGCGTGCCGACCTGATGCCCTACGGCGGCTTGAAGGAGAGCGGTTTCGGCAAAGAGGGACCGAGGTATGCCATCGAAGAGATGACCGAAGTTAAGATGGTGGTGGTACATTAAAATGGGAATAGGGATCCGCGATAATCTTCGCTAATAGAAGCAAAGAAAAACGGCATTCCGATCAGCGTTGAGTTAGTGTTCGGCTAACGACTCACTATGGACGATCCGCGATACGTTCGTGTTGTGTGCCCGACGTGCAGGGCCGTGCTGCACCCACGGGTCGAAAAGGCAGGGCGGCGCGTGCGTTGCCCCGATTGCTACTCGGCCGTGCTCGTGCCGCAGCCGCCCAAGCCGGAAGACGCGCCCAAGCAGCGGGATCCCGGCGAGTATCGCGTCCGCGACGCACGGGCTCCCTCTCGGCCGGAGAAGACCGACAGCGATTTCTTTCTCGTACTCTGCCCGAAATGTCAGGCCCGGCTGCACCCGAAGCGGGAGCATGTTGGCAAGCGTGCCCGCTGCCCCGACTGCGACACCGTGCTTGTCGTACCGCCGCCAACCAAGGACGAAGCGAAAGCCCCGCCGCCCGCGCCGGGCAAATACGCCGTCGGCGAAGAACCGAAGCGCGAGCAACCGACCTTTCGCTACCTGACCGTCGAACGCGAGCCGGAGCCCGAGTTCGCCACGCCGCCTGACGAGTGGTGGTTTGCGGCCGGCGTGTTCACATTTCCCTGGTGGCCCGAGTCTCTGTCGAGATGGATGGTGCTGACGATGCTGCTGCTTCCCGGTCTGTGCGTGGTGGCATTTGCCGCCGTACTCGCGGGTGGTTCAGGGGTCGGGCTCCCCACCACCTTCGTACCATTTTTGCTTCTGGTGCTGACGTGGCTCTGGCTCTGGGCCGCCTCCTATGCGGCGGGCTGCTTCTTGGCGATCGTACAGGACACCGGCTCCGGCAACGATGAGGTGTCGGACTGGCCGGAAGGGGACTGGCGCGAGCGAGTGACGACATTGCTCTATATCGGACTGCACTTCACCCTGGCAACCGCAGCCGCCTCGGCGCTGGCCTGGCCGGTCGGCATCTTTTACGGACCCATCTGGATGGGAGTGGCCGTGGCACTGCTGGCGAACTTCCTCTTTCCACTCTTCTTCTTGGCCTCAATGGAGGCCGATACGCTGCTGATCCCGTATTCCGCGGTGATCTTCGGCAGCGTGCTGAAAGTGTTTGGCGGGTGGTTGATGGTGTATGTCGAATCGTTGCTTATGCTGGGATTCACGGCGGCCGTCGTGGGGGCCGGGCTGTACTTCGCGCCCATTCTGACCGTCTTGTTCGCCGCGCCGCTGTTGGCCACGGTGGTCTTCATCGACGCACGGCTCTACGGCCGTCTGGCATGGCACATCGGCCAAGCCGAAATGGCCCGGCGGCCCCGCAAGCGAAAGAAGAACAGCGAAACCGTCACCAAAGCGACCGATCGTTCGGCGAAGCTGATGCCGTCCAAAGGGTAGGATCCGCCTCCTTGAGGAACATTAATCGCCGCTAATAGCAAAGAAGGAACTGGAATTCCGACCCCGTCCTGACCTACTTCGCCGGTGCGGCGACGGCGGGCTCGGGCCAGTCGAGGTGCTGGTGCAAGAAGGCGAACGTCCCCACGCCGTGGATGGTGTGCGGGCCGTCGAAGAACTCGATCGTCGTTTTCTCTGGAATCTTCAAGTCGGAGTAGAGCAGCCGAACCTTGGCGAACTCGTAGGCGACCCATTCGTCGGGCGCCACGCCGTCGTGGTGGCCGCGCTCGACCATGAACGGCCGCGGACAGATCAGACCGGCCATCTCGGCGTAGTTGAACGTGTTGCCCAGGTCGAACTCAAAAATCTCGTACTCGCCCGTCCCGACATAGCTGTACATCGATCGGGCCGATGTGTTCTTCCAGATCCACTCGTTGAAGTCGGCCGAGCAGATCGACAGGCAATAGCGCTCGACCAGGGCCGGAATGCGCATCGCCGACTTGCCGCCGTAAGACAGACCGTAGAAGCCGATCCGCTTGGCGTCGACCATCGGCAGCGACGCCAGCCAGTCGGTGATCTGCTGGTGCTGCGGCACGATCGTCGAAAACAGCGTCTTGCGCAGCGGGTTGCTTTTCCGCTGCAGCGTGCGGAAGCGGTCGGTGAAGATGTAGGGGTTCTGAGGTGAGAAGGTGATGAACCCTTGCTCCGCCAGGCGGATGGCGAACTGATTGTAGTAAGGGCTGTTGATCTTGGGGTCGGCCACGTCTTGCGGGCGCCCTTCCAGGCCGTGCTGGCAAACGACCACCGGCCGCTGCTCACCCTGCTTGATGTCCTTAGGGATCAGCAGAATCCCGTAGGCGATCACGTCGGGAAACACGTCGAGCACCACGTCGTAACCGGTGTATTTCGGCTCGTCGTAAACCTTGCGGCTGCGGGCTCCGGGCGGCAGACGGTCGATCTCGAACCGGCCGATAACCTCGTCGGCGAACATCTTGCGGTATTCGGCCGAGGTCTCGCGCCAGGCGTCGACCGAAGCGCGGCTCGCCTTCGACCACAATGTCCGCCGCGTGTATTCCCCTTCGCGCATGAGGTGCTGCGTGTATTCGGTCATCTCGTCGAGCTGCCGTTTGAGGCGCTCCTGCGGTTTGAAGCCGGGGCGATCGTAGCTGGGAGCCTTTCCCGACGGGCCCGCTTCTGCGCCCGCCAGCACCTTTAGGAAAGGCCCGAGGGCCGCCCTGCCGCACAGGACCTCGCCCTTTTCCGCCTTCACCAGTGCCACCTCAAGCCTGGCCGCCGGCTTGAGTCCCTCGACCAGCTTTCTGGCTCGCTCGATTTCGGCCGTCACGTCTGCGAGTTTCGGCGTTTGCCACGCGCCCGGTGCCGCGCCCCCGCGGCCGTCGTGCGGCGCCGGCGGGCCGTCGATCTTGGGCACGACGCTGTTTTCTACGATCAGCGCGCGGGGAGCGATCAGGCTCGCCAACTCGGCGTCGCCGAATTCGTCGAGCAGGGCGAACACGTTTCGGTAGATCGGCTCCGCCCAGACGCGCTCTCGCGGGGCGAAGTAACCGCTCACGCAGGTCACGTCGATTCGCGTGTCGAGCGCCGCGGCGGCGAGCGCCAGCAGTCCCCCCTCAGCGTAGCCGAAGACCCCGATCTTCGCGTCGCCCCCTTTGGCGTCGGCGGCGAACCAGTCGACGGCCGCCAGGATCTTTTGCACCTCGTAGCCGATGATGTGCCGACCCATTTCAAACGCCTGGCGATAGATGAATTCGCGGTGCGGTTGGTTGGTGGGTCGCGCCCCGCCGGCCGCGACCGAGAAGGTGTCGGCCCGATCGATGAGCATCGGCACGACCACGCGGCAGCCACTTTCCACCAGCCGCCTGGCGAACTGCGCCTCGGGCTCGACCCCCGGCACCAGCCCCGCGACCCTTTCGGGCGTCTGGTCGGCGTCGGGTACGGCCACGACGTCGGCGACCGGCTTCTTGCCCGTGGGTACCAGCAGAAGTCCTTCGCCCGTCACCCCGCGCAGCACCGGCCATCGCACGGCGTACACTTCGTAGGTCTCTCCGCGGCCGATCAACGCCTTCTGGCTCGTGGTCTCGATGTATTCCAGCGCGGCGACGGGCTCGCGCGGGTCGAACGCGCCCAGGACTTTCGCCAGGTGTTTGCGGTTTTCGGCGACCGACTCGTCGTATTTCTCGGCCGACGAAAAATCTCGCTTCCAGTACCGCGGCCGGCGGCCGACCGAGGCGTCGATCTGCTTCAGCAGAAAACGGTCGATCCCCTGCACCATCAGGTCGGCCAGGTCGCCCTGTATCTCGAGCGGCTGCGTTCCGGGAAACGGTTCGGCGGCGGAGAGGAGGTTCGCCCAGAGCGCGAAACCGAGACCGGTCCAAAGGCGAACGTCACGAAGCCGGAAGCGAGCCGGCGAAGCGTTGTTTGACGACCGGATCATGGTGTCTCCAAGGTGGGATGGCGGCGGATTCGGGGTGGGATGGCGGGGGATCCGCCGGACTGCAAGCGTTGCTACCGCGGCGAGCGCGACTATACTGCAATCCGTCATCACTATACTTGGCCGCAACTGAGGAGCAACCATGTCGCCAGAGCATGCCGTCGATCGTCGTCGTTTTCTGCAATCGGCCGGCGCGACGCTGGCCGCCGCCGGCGCTCTCGGCTCCTCCTCCAATTCGCTGGCGGACGAGTCCAAAAAAATGAAAAAGGCCGTCAAATGGGGCATGATCCAGGTCGACGGCTCGGTGCTCGACAAGTTCAAGCTGCTCAAGGAGCTTGGCTTCGACGGCGTGGAGCTCGACGCGCCCAGCTCGCTCGACAAAGACGAAGTGCTGGCGGCGCGGAAGGCGACGGGGCTGCCGATTCACGGCGTGGTCGACTCGGTACACTGGAACGACACGCTGTCGAATCCCGACGCCGCCGTTCGCGCGCGGGGCGTGAAGGCGCTGGAGCAGGCGCTGCGCGACTCAAAAACCTATGGCGGCACGACGGTTCTGCTGGTGCCGGGCAAGGTCGAGCGGGGAAAAGTCTCTTACGCCGACGCTTACAAGCGGTCACAGGAAGAGGTGCGCAAAGTTCTGCCGCTTGCCGAAGAGCTGAACATCAAGATCGCCATCGAGAACGTGTGGAACGACTTTTTGCTCAGCCCGCTCGAAGAGGCGCGCTACATCGACGAGTTCGACTCGCCGTTTGTGGGCGCTTATTTCGATGTGGGGAACGTGATGCGATACGGTTATCCCGAAGACTGGATTCGTGTGCTGGGTAAACGGATCTTGAAGGTCGACATCAAGGAGTTCAGCCTGAAGAAGATGCGCGAGGAAGGTCTGGGAAAAGGGTTTGGGGTGGAGCTGTTAGACGGAGACAACGACTGGCACACGGTGATGGCGGCCTTCCGCGAAGTCGGCTACGCCGGGTGGTGCACGGCGGAGATTCCCGGCGGCGGCCGCGAGCGGCTGCAAAAGATCGCCACCTTGATGGACAGGATCTTTGCGAGCTGAGGCGGTTAGACGACTGCTGGTGGGTGGAAAACGCTGAGCGATGGAGATTCTCACACGAAGACGCCGAGCGCAAGAATGATCTCGCCATGGTCACGCGGGGGTGCAGACTTTTATGCGTGGCTTTGGCGATGCACAGAATCCAAGCACGCTGAGTATTTGAGAAACGAGGCTCGCTGGGAGAAGCCTTGCTGATTGGCGCTTTTGGGTCAGGTCTTCACTCCAGTCGCGAAGCGCTAACGTTCAGTGCACGGGCACCGCGAATGACCGCCGCCACCGGAAGCGTTTTCGTCGTCCTGGGGCTCTTTTGGGCGATTCGGCGCCGTGACCGCGTCTGGCGCGATGTCTCGTCAATCTTTCTGGTCCTTGCCGTGGTGGTAGGGGTCGAGAGTGCAATCGGGCTTTTGAGTGTGGTCTCGGATGGGAACACCGTGGCCACTGCGCATCGGTGGTGCGCTCACTGCTTGGTAGTCATGGTTTGGTGCTTGATGGGCATCACTACGGCCGCCGCCGTCCTGTCGATCCGCCAGCGCCCGATCACCGCCATTTCTTGCGGTGCGTGCGTCCTCGTTCTCTTCTTACTGGTGCTCATCGAGTC
Organism: Pirellulales bacterium; assembly: GCA_035550375.1. Classification (GTDB taxonomy): domain Bacteria; phylum Planctomycetota; class Planctomycetia; order Pirellulales; family JAICIG01; genus DASSFG01. Next base: position 41,483 of record DASZPH010000046.1, read on the forward strand.
GTTTACGGGATACTTGCCAGCGGGCGGACGAGCAGTCGACGCGGTTGCCGAAGAGGAAAGGAACCGGTTCTATCTGCTTCACGGCTTGGTGATGCCAGGCCTTATCGTTGCTACGGCCGTAGGCGGAGGTATAGTCTTACACAGAGCGAGACGCGCGCTCGCTAGCGAGGCCAGTGGCCCGATCCGACAAATCGAGTCTGAGAATCCTTACGCGTCGCCGTCCGGACAGTAGTTGCGAATGGCGACGAGTTTGGCAGACGGTTTGACCATGAAGAGGCTTTGCGACTCGGCTTCTTTGGGTGAGATTTTTCGGTGAACGCGACGGCCTGCGTCCCGAAATTGTCACCCCACGGCCGACTCCCGCTGCAGCCAGTCGAGGTAGGCCGTGCTCCCCATCTCGATGCGCGTTGCGAGAATCTCCGGCACCTCGTAAGGGTGCGCCCGGCGGATCGCCTCTTCAACCTGGGCAAAAAGGCTCAGCCGACTCTTCGCCAGACAGTGCCATTCGACGGCCGTTTCGATTGCTCCCTCCCACCAGTAGCTGCTCTCGATCGGGCCGGAAATCTGCACGCAGGCGGCCAGCCGGCCGTCGAGGAGCGCTCGGGCAACCGCCTGCGCCGCCTCCTTGGTCGGCGTCGTGGTCAACACCTGAATGTAGTCGGTCATAGAATCTCCAGATTCCCCCGTTTCTCGCCACGCAATTGACATTGGAGCCGGAGGGCCGGCTGGCGATAATCCGGCCCACCGTTCCGCGTCCAGTCTACGGCTTACTGCGGCGATGCATAGCGGTTCGACCAACCTCGACGGCCTTCCCGTGTCCTCTTCAGGTTCGCCCGACTGTTCCGCGCACCGCGGCTGGCCCTGGCGGAAGCGGATCGCCTCGGCCGCCGGCCGCCGTTTGCGGGCCTGGTGGCGAAAGCTCAACACCTCCGACCCTAGGCAGTCGATCGAGACGGCCGTCGGCTCGCTCAAGCGGGCGATCACCCCGAACGGTCTGGCTGACCGGCCCGGCGCACCGGCCTGCCCCGGTCTGGCGGCCGCCGTTCTGCCGAGTTTGTTGACCTTCGGCCAGGTCGATTCGGCCCGCTGCTTAACCACGTGGCTGCTCGCGACCCAGCGCCCCGACGGCAGCTTCCCGCAGGCCGGCGGCGACGTGGCCTCGCTGTTCAACACGTCCCAGGCGGTTGCCGCGCTGCTTGAACTGGAGGGTAGCAACATCGCCGTTCCGTCCGACGCAGTCCATCGGGCGGCCGCTTACCTCGACGTGCGGTTGGAGGCAGACGCGGCTCGCGACGACGCGGGCCGGCGGGCGCAAGCCGCGATCTGGATCTCCGTCGCTCCGTCGCTCGTCGCCGCGGCACGGCGGTTCGACGTGCTCAAGTGGCAACGAACGGCCGAGCGCATGGTCGTTCGGGCGCGCAATTCGGTCGACTGGCATTCCTGGACCGGTTCAAGCCGGTTGCTCGCCCAGGCCGTCGACGCGTGGATCGCCCTGGGCGAGGTCGAGCTCGCGGCGGACGCCTTGAGCTGGCCGGCCGGCCGGCAGAAGCGCAGCGGCGCGGTGGCTGGCGATGACGCGGGATCTTGGGGAGACAACGGGCTGCTCGGGCATCTCGCCCTCCTCTGGTATCGGCTGGACGAGCGCCAGCGGGCGGACCGAGCGATGGCCTTCCTGGCGACGCAGCAGCGTGCCGGCGGCGGCTGGAACCAATACTGGGGGCGTCGCGCGAACGCCAGCGAATCCGCCTGGGTTGCAAAATACTATCTTGACGCGGCCTGGCTTCGATGCGCCTCGTCGTTCGACCAAGCGTCGTCCCGGCTGCCGCACACGATCGATCTGCGTGACGGTCGATTTGCGGCGGTTCACGAGTGGCTCGCAGCGCTCGGCGGCCTGCCTAAGGTGGCCGACCTCGGTTGTGGTTCCGGCCGATTCTTACGCGAGCTGGCTCCTCAATTCCCAGCCGTCCGACTTGTCGGAATCGATCCTTCGACCGCTCTGCTCGACCAGGTTCCCGTACGCGTCGAGACTCGCCGCGGCGGCTTGCTGCGCATTCCGGCGGGCGACGGCGAGTTCGACGGCGCGTTCGCCGTGGAATCGCTGGAACATTCCCTCTTGCCCGAGCGGGCCGTCAGCGAGATGTGCCGGGTCGTTCGTCCCGGTGGACGCGTGTTGATCATCGACAAGCACGCGGCCCGGCAGGCTCTTTCCTTGCACGAACCGTGGGAGCAGTGGTTTTCGCCGGAAACGGTTGCCGCCTGGCTGGCCCCGCATTGCTGTGACGTGCGGGTTCGGTCGATCCACCATGGCGCCGGCAACGAACCGGGCCTGTTTCTCTGCTGGGAAGGGACGAAGGCGGCGTAGTGCTACTCGCCCAGCGCTCCCAGGTTGGCCAGGAACTCGCTCATTTCGCCAGCGGCGTGGGCGTCACCTTGCTGTCGCGCATGCTCGATTCCCTCGCGTAAAACCGCGCGAGCTTCGTTGACGCGGCCGAGGCCGGCGAGCTGCTGGCCCGACCGGAAGAAAGCCGGCACGTAGGCCGGTGTGTCACCCATCAAGCTCTTGAGATAGTCGAGGCTCCGCTCGTTTTCCCCCTCTTTTTCGAGCTCCATTGCCAGGCTATAGCGCAAGAAGGTGTCTTGCGGATCGTCCGCCAGCATCGACTCGATTCGTTCGCGACGGGTGGGCATGGGAGGGAGATCCGGGGTCTTTGAGGCGGCTGCGAACGTCTCCGCTATGCGTGGGCCGCCTCGTATGCAGCGATCTTGTCTTCGTGCGCCAAGGTCAAGCCGATGTCGTCTAACCCGTTAAGCAGGCAGTGCCGACGGAACTCGTCGACCTCGAATGCGAGTTCAAGGCCGTGCTCGTCGCGGATCGTGCGCGACTCAAGGTCGATCGTCAATTTGTAGCCTGGGTGCTTTGCCGTTCGGCGGAACAGTTCGTCGACCTGCTCTTCGGGCAGCTTGACGGGAAGCAGGCCGTTCTTGAAGCAGTTGTTGTAAAAAATGTCGGCGAAGCTGGGAGCGATCACCGAGCGGAATCCGAAATCTTCCAGAGCCCAGGGGGCGTGTTCGCGGCTGGAGCCGCAGCCGAAATTTCGGCGGGCCAGCAGAACGGTCGCCCCTTTGTATTCGGGCCGGTTGAGCTCGAACTGCGGGTCAGGCGAGCCGTCGGGCAACTGCCGCCAGTCGTAGAAGAGAAACTGGCCAAAGCCGGTCCGTTCGATCCGCTTCAAAAACTGCTTGGGGATGATCTGGTCCGTATCGACGTTCGCCCGGTCCATCGGAGCGACCAGGCCGGTATGCGTGGTAAAAGGCTTCATGGTCAGAGTGAAATGGGATGATCGTCGGGTGGGCGGGCAACGCCAGTCCCACCATTTGCCTCGGTTGTGCTTTGGCCGTGGTGGGACTCGCGTTGCTCGTCCCACCCTACTTTCATAACCCCTTGTATTTCCAGTCGCGGATATCGACAAAATGCCCCTCGACGGCCGCGGCCGCCGCCATGGCGGGTGAAACCAGGTGCGTGCGGCCGCCTTTGCCCTGCCGCCCCTCGAAGTTGCGGTTGCTCGTCGACGCGCAACGCTCGCCTGGCGCGAGCGTGTCCGGGTTCATTCCCAGGCACATGCTGCAGCCCGCCTCGCGCCACTCGAAACCGGCCTCCTGGAAGATCCGGTTGAGACCTTCCTGCTCGGCCTGCGCCTTCACCTGGCCGCTGCCCGGAACGACCATCGCATGGACCCGGTCGGAAATGTGATAGCCGCGCACCACGGCCGCCGCGGCACGCAGGTCTTCGATCCGGCTATTGGTGCACGAGCCGATAAACACGCGGTCGATCGGCACCGCCTCAAGCGGCGTGCCTGCCTTCAATCCCATGTATTCCAGCGCGCGCGCCGCGCTCTTGCGGTCGTTCTCGTTGCCGAATGCCGCCGGATCGGGCACGGAGTCGGTCACCGGGGCGACCTGCGCGGGATTCGTCCCCCAGGTCACCTGGGGCGCGACGTCGGCCGCCTTAAAAACCTCCACGCGGTCGTAAACCGCCCCCGCGTCGCTCGGCAACTGACGCCAGCGCGCCACGGCCGCCTCGAAATCGCGCGGCGCGAACTCGCGGCCGCGGAGGTAGTCGAACGTCTTCTCGTCGGGAGCGATCATTCCGGCTCGCGCCCCCGCCTCGATCGACATATTGCACACGGTCATCCGCTCTTCCATGCTCATCTCGCGGATCGCTTCGCCCGTGTACTCAACGCAGTAGCCCGTGCCGCCGTCGGTCGTGATCTGACCGATGACGTAGAGAATCAAGTCCTTCGCGGTCACCCCCGGCGCCAGCCGGCCGTCGAGGCGAAGCTCGAACGTCTTGGGCTTGTACTGCAAAAGGGTCTGCGTCGCCAGGACGTGCTCGACTTCGCTCGTGCCGATGCCGAAGGCCAGGGCTCCGAAGGCCCCGTGAGTGGCGGTGTGGCTGTCGCCGCAGACGATCGTCATTCCCGGTTGAGTCCGCCCCAGTTCCGGGCCGATCACGTGCACGATCCCCTGGTGACGGTCGTCCAAGTCGTACAAGCGGACGCCGAACTCCTTGCAGTTCCGCCGCAGCGTGTCGATCTGCTGCTTCGAGATCGGGTCGACGATGGGCAGGCTGCGGTCGGTCGTGGGCACGTTGTGGTCGGGCGTGGCCAGGGTCCGCTCTGGACGCCGCACCTTTCTTCCCGCCAACCGCAAACCCTCAAACGCCTGCGGGCTGGTGACCTCATGGACCAGGTGAAGGTCGATGTACAGGATCGACTGCTTTCCCGGTTCGGCGTGGACCACGTGTGCGTCCCAGATTTTCTGGAACATCGTCCGAGGGGCTGTCGAGGCGGCTGGCATAATCGGTCTGGGCGAGAAAAACGGGTTACGAAATCGTCTGTTCGCGGCGGCTTAAAGAAATCCGACTCTAAAACAGACCGGGTAGCCGGTCCCGCGGTCGGCGAGCCGCTCACGTGAAGCCCTTTATTATAGGTCGGCCCGGCAAGCCTGGCGAGCCGTAGGGTGCGAATCGCCGGGGACGGCGCGCGGGGCTCGCACAGTTCGACGCGGCAAGCCCGGTCAAAGATACCGCCGGTCGTCGCGCCCATAAAAGCCTTCCCTCCGCCAGCCCCGATGCTATCCAAGTGAGACATGGCGGATGGTTCACCGGTCCGCCTATTGTCGCCTTTCGCTCCTGCGCAAGGGCGTTCTTTCGCGGAGCGAAAGACGACTGAATACTCCCGCGATTCAGTCCCCAACACGTCACAGTCTGCTGAGGTCTTTATAAAAAATGGCAAAGGCGGAAGCCGGAGAACGGACGTCGATCACGCTGGGCTTTTTGACGGTCGTCGAACACGAACAGCACGGTTTCTTTGGCGGTTACCTTCTGCTCAACGCCAGCGCCCGACCGCTGGAATTCCATTGCACGGCCCCGATCAAACCAAACCGCGCTCAAGAGATCCTCTATGGGCCGACCTTGCGACCCTATTTGTACGGCGAGCAGATCGCCCACACGCTGATCTCGAAAAGTACGGCGAAGCCAGTTGCCGTCTGCACCGATGAACCGGCCGTATTGGCCGTGCGGGAGCTAGTGTCGCTGCCGGTTGCGTTGGTAGGCGACCCCGCGTCTGCGGGCGATCAGCAGCGCGGCGGCCCTGCCGCGGGGAGGAGCGTGCGGATTGACGCCGCCCATCAATCGCCTCGGCTCGTCAGCTTTGAGCTCGGCCGCAATCGGCTCGCCGTCGCTGCGCAGTATGAGGGCGATCGCGACGAACTGGGCCGGCGGCTGACTTCTCTCGCCGACCACCTCGATCTTGCCGAGCCGTTCGAGCGGATTCGCGGCGCGATCGACGAAGCCCAGCGAGCCGGAAAATGAGCGTCGATCACGAGCGCGGGTCCCCGGCCTGGTGCTGGAGCGCCGCCGGCGATCCGCTGGGAGCTGGCTTGCGCACGTTGAGTGTATATGCGAAGGCGATGGAGGTGGCGCCGGCAACCGACGACGGAATGGCGGTTCCCCTCTCGCTCGCCCCGCGCGGCGCCGTGAAGGTGCCGCTGGCTCCGCCCCGCATCAAGACCCGCCATTTCGTCTTCCCGCAGGTTGCCGACGATCAAAAAGTGCTGCCCGATGCTCAATCGTCGGCCCCGCCCGTGCCCCCGACCCTGTCCGCCAGCCACGATCAACGTTTCACCCGCATTCGGCCGCCGGGCGAAATGATCAAGCTCGAAGACCGTTTGTACTACGCGCTGCAGCCCCCCTTGGAGACGATCGTCAGCGGCCAGCTTCTGCATTTTCCGTTTCACCCGTTCCCCTATCAGCTCGAAGGGGTCGCCTTTCTCTACGCCCGTTACTCGGCCGTCCTGGCCGACGAAATGGGGCTCGGCAAGACGATGCAGGCCATCACGGCGATTCGGCTGCTGCTGCACTCGGGCGAGCTGCGCCGGGTGCTTCTGATCTGTCCTAAGCCGCTGGTGACGAACTGGCAACGCGAGTTTCACCATTGGGCGCCTGAAGTTCCCGTGAGCGTGATCGAGGGGGACCAGGCGAAGCGACGCTGGCAATGGCAGCTCGGCGAAAGCCCGGTACGCATCGCCAACTACGAGCTGCTCCATCGCGACCGAGAGCTGCTCGCACCCGACACGCATTTCGATCTGGTCGTGCTCGACGAGTCGCAGAGAATCAAAAACCGCTCGAGTACCACGGCTCAGATCGTGCGGTCGATTCCTCGCAGCCGGAGTTGGGCTCTCACCGGCACGCCGGTGGAGAACAGCCCGGAGGACCTAGTGGGAATCTTTGAGTTTCTCTCCCCGGGCTTCCTCTCTCCGAACCTCAAGCCGCGCCGCATGGGGCGGCTTGTGAGTGACTACATTCTGCGCCGCACCAAGGACCGGGTGCTGACCGAGCTGCCCCCCAAGATGTTTCGCGACGCCGACGTGACGCTCACGGCCGAGCAGCGCGAGACCTATCGCTTGGCGGAAGACGAAGGCGTGCTGCGGCTAAGCAAAATGGGCGAGGCGGCCACGATCCAGCACGTCTTCGAGCTGGTGCTCAGGCTGAAGCAGATCTGCAACTTCGATCCGGCCTCCGGCGCCAGCTCCAAGCTGGAACGGCTAGCGGCCGACCTGGAAGAGGTTGCCGCCAGCGGCCAGAAGGCACTCGTCTTCAGCCAGTGGGTCGGCACTCTCGACGAGTTGCGGCGGCGGCTGGCCCGCTTCCGTCCGCTGGCGTACCACGGCGGCGTCCCCTCGCACCGCCGTGACGAGGTCATTCGCCGATTCAAGGAGGAGGCCGACCGGCCGCTGCTTTTGATCAGCTACGGCGCCGGCGGCGTGGGGCTGAACCTGCAGTTCGCGAGGTACGTTTTCCTCTTCGACCGCTGGTGGAACCCGGCCGTGGAGGATCAGGCGATCAACCGCGTGCATCGTATCGGCGCCGCTGGTCCGGTTACGGTGACCCGTTTTCTAGCGCTGGCCACCATCGAAGAACGCATCAACCAGGTTCTTGAAGAGAAACGCGAGATTTTTGACACAATCTTTTCGGACGCCGAGCCGCACAAGCACCTCGGCCTGACCCGCCATGAGATTTTTGGGCTCTTTCAGCTCAAGACGCCCGCCGGCCCGATCGACCTGGCGGCGTAGGGTGCAGCAACGTCGCCGGTGGCCGGCGAGCGGGCTTCCAAAGGGCGTTCATGCTCTGCCGAACGTTTGCAAGAACGGGGCTATGCCGTCGCCCTTGCTGTCAAGCACCGCAAAGATGACGTGCGTGAATGCACGGGCGAACGGGCCGCCATCGAGCAGGAATTCAGCGAAGAGTCGTGCAACCATAGCCGGATCGTTGCCGAAGACGCCGCAACCCCAGGCTCCCAGGACGATCGCTGTTTGGTCGAACACCAGGGCGGCCGACAGTACCATTTCAATCCGCTGGCGAAATGTCGGTTCGATCGACGCCAGCGAGTGTCGCTCCGCGTTAGCGATGGATCCGGCGTTCGGGGCCGGTGCGGTGAGGATGGTCATCTCCCATGGCGTCTCTAAAAGTATGCCGTGGTCGTCGCGGAAGACTGGCACGCACGGTGACACAATCAGGTGGTCCGTATAAAGCAGCGAATGATGCCGTCTGTTGGCGTCGTAGTAAGCCATTTGCCGTTCCAGGCAGGCATACAGGGCACTCGTCCTCGCGAGCGTTTCCTCTTGCGCTTGGGCACCCGTCAAAAAGCCGCCACCGGGATGTTTGGCGGAGGCAAAGTTCAGAGCGGCAGTGCGGTGACCTCCCGCAACTGCCTCCAAGCGTCGAGCGGCAGCGAGGGTTGATTCGTTCACGACTTCGAACACCGTCTGGTTCCGGGCGTCGGCCAAGGCACGCTTGGCCCTCACCATTAGCGAATCGCGATCGCTCGGCGTCACCAGAACCGAAGCGGTCACGGCCCGCGAGATGGCGCTTCCTATCGACACGCGTCGTCCGGACGGCGCCACATATTCGCCCGCTTTGATGACGGTAAGCGTTTCGGCAGCAATTTGCGCACGCGCGTTACGATTCGGCATGATGGTTACCTACTCTTGGCCAGCCAAGGACCAACAACTAACATCAACGACATCTACAAACTCCAGGTGGTTCGCACAATGGATCTCGAACTGGCAAATCAAGTGGCCGTGGTGATCGGGGCGGCGCGGGGAATCGGCCGCGCGATGGCCGCGGCGATGGCCCAGGAGAGGGCGAACGTCGTGCTCGTCGATCGCGACGAAAGCGTGGCCAGGCTGGCCGAAGAACTGGGGGCCGGAGAACCGGCGGCCCGCGAAGCCGTTTTCGCGGTGATGGGCGACGTCACGGACTACGCGGCCATGCAAAGGGTAGCGACGCAGGCCCGTGAGCGGTTTGGGCGGATCGACCATGTGCTGTTCGCCGCGGGAGCCGGGTCGGGCAAGTACGGCTTCCCGTTCTGGAATCTTGAGCCGGGGGATTGGCGGCGGGTGCTCGATGTAAACCTGGTCGGGGCGGTCAACGTGGCCCACGCGTTCGCTCCCACTTTCGTCGCCGCGCGCCGTGGCACTTTTTTGTTTGTTTCATCGATCGCTGGACAGATCGGCTCACCGACCGACCCGCCCTACAGCGCCGCTAAGGCTGGCCTCATCAACTTCGCACAGTGCGCGGCGAAGGACCTGGCCGAGTACAACGTGCGAGTCAACTGTCTCTGTCCGGGCATGGTCAAGACCGAACTCAACCAATCGGTGTGGGCGGCCTGGCAGGCACGTCACCCGGAGGTGACCCAGAACTACGAAGAATGGGCGGCCGAAAAAATCCGACGCAACGTTCCCCTCAACCGCTGGCAAGAGGCAGACGACGTGGCGGCCCTAGCCGTGTTTCTGGCATCATCACGGGCCAAAAACATCACGGGTCAGACGATGAACGTCGACGGCGGGCAGGTCATGCACTGGTGACCGCCACGACGGCCTTCAAAGATGCCCTCGGCTTGTCCGAGGGAGACTCACGTTTGTGCGAGCTACGGTCAGCGATCATTCATCGCTGCTGGCCCTCTTCCTCTTCTTGCCGGCGGCAACGGCTGGAGTGGCGGAGGCTCTCCCCTCGACCACCTCGGCGTATTGCTTGGCGACTTCCAGGTCGGTCAGTGTGCCGAGTCCATCCTTCGCCATCTCGTCCCAGGAGAGGCGACCATGGTAATGCCAAGCGAGCGTCTGCGCCACGTTCCGCGGCACCACGTTCTGGCTGACCTTCTCCAAAAGCGACTTCATCTCGCTCGACTCGCTCACCTTGTCGAGCTCGGTCAGCGTGAACGGACCGTAGGACGCCTGGATTTTCTTGGCGTCGAGCGACAGGGTGAACACAGGCAACGACTGGCTGAGACCCGGGAGCAACAAGAGAGATGCTTCCAACGAATCGGTCTCTTTCTTCTCGTCGGCCCCTTTCGCATCTTTGTCGTCGTCTTTCTTCTCTTCCTTGTCGTCGCCGGCCTTCTTCTTGTTTGTCTTGACCCCCGTCTTGCGCGCTCTCTTGTCCACGCCCGCAGCTCCCAGCGGACTGACGGCAACGACCAGCGGTTGGGGGGCCGAAGGTGCGCCGAACGTGGCCGCGTAATATGCCTGGTTGGCTCCTTCGGGCACTTGCGGGAGAGCCCCGATCGCCAAAGGAACCTTCACGTTCAGCGGCTCCTGCGAGAGATTGGTAACGGTGAGCGTGGCTGTGGCACCCCGCAGGGCCACCTGGGCGTCGACTTGCTTGTCGGTGACGGCTTTCATCACGTCAACGGTCTTCGCATTGGCATTCTGGCCTTTGCCGCTTTTGGACCGCGGCGCCGCGTGCAAGAGAGCTGAACCGACGACGACGAGGGCTAGCGCCCACGCTACGGACCACTTCATAACACCGCCTCCTCTGTGCTCGGGGGACACTTTTGTTCGCGAACGGCGCCTTTAGGGTGATCATAAGGCGTTCTTGTCAAGTTAGCAATTCGTTTTGTTTCCTAAAGCGATGCCAGTTCGGACTTTTTGAGCACCAAGAGACCCGGCTGCGATGCACCGGCACGAGCCTTGATCGTTGCCATTTCGTCGTTTAACCGGGAGCCAACGGCGACCGTTGGGATGGCGCCGAATGCCAGCTTGAAAGTACAACTTCGGCCCGGTCTGCGGTCCCAACCTCGCGGTCGCCGTTGGCTCCCGGTTAAAGCTAAACGACCGGAGCAACTTTTGATCTGGGGAGGCACTAGCATCCAAGTCTTCGACGGTCACATAGGACATGGCACGAGCAAAGCGATCGGGTATGCTGGAATCATATTGCCCTGTGCCGACCGCTCCCAGCCGGAAAGCGGCATTGAGCCCAAACCCGTCAATCAATTAGTGGGTCCGAACCGAACCCTAACCGAACGCTAATATACCGATGGTATCTCTTACGTCTCATCGACTTCCCGATCCGTTCACGAGGCGTCCGATGCCCAAAGAGCGCATCCTCGTTGTTGACGACGAGGAGGACCTGCTGGAGCTGATCAGCTACAACCTCTCGAAGGAGGGATACCGGGTCACCTGCGTGGCGACTGGCGAAGACGCCATGCGCGAGGCGCGGACCAACCCGCCCGACCTGATCGTGCTCGACCTGCTGCTGCCCAGCGTTGACGGCCTGGAAGTCTGCAAACTGCTGAAAAACGACTCCCGCACCAAGCACGTGCCGATCGTCATGCTGACCGCCAAAGGCGAGGAAGCCGACATGGTCACGGGGCTTGAACTCGGCGCCGACGACTACGTGACCAAACCGTTTAGCCCCCGCGTGCTCACCGCCCGCGTCAAGGCGGTGCTGCGCCGCAAGCACGAGGCCCCCAGCCCCGAAGCGACGATTCAAGTCCGTGAACTGGTGATCCACCCGGGCCGCCACGAGGTGCTGGCCGGCGGCAAGCCGCTGAGCCTGACGCTGACCGAGTTTCGCCTGCTCCATTTTCTGGCACAGCGGCCGGGCTGGGCCTTTTCACGCAACCAGATCGTTGACGCCGTCAAAGGGGATGACTATCCCGTGACCGAACGATCGGTCGACGTGCAGGTGGCCGGCTTGCGAAAGAAACTTGGAGACTACGGCGACTACATCGAGACCGTGCGCGGAGTCGGCTACCGCTTCAAGGAATAGACGATGCCTGCCAAGAGGCTAGTCTGGCACCTGTTCCCCCAGGTGCTCGTGCTGCTGGTCGTCGCGCTGGCATTGATCGGCCTCGTCTCGCGGCTTGTCACCGGCATGACGGCTTGGACCGTGCTCGTTGGCTCCGTGATCGTCGTTGTGGCCCTGGTCATGAGCTGGGCGGCTTGCCGGCCGGTTTCCGGCGCGATCCAGCGAGTGAAGGAGGCAACGGAAGAGGTCGCCAGGGGTAACTACGGCCAGCGGATGTGGATGCCCGACAGCCACGAAATGGCCGGAATGGCCGATGCCTTCAACGCCATGGCCGAGAAGGTCGAGGCCTCGTTTACGTCGCTGTCGCGGCGCAACCACGAACAAGAAGCCGTGCTCACGAGCATGGTCGAGGGCGTGCTCGCCGTCGACACCGATCAGCGAGTGATCAGCGTCAACGCAGCCGCGGCGAAACTGCTTGGCGCCAGTCCCGCCGAGATCGAGGGACGCGACTTGCAGGAGGTGGTCCGCAACGCCGACCTGCGGCGTTTCGTAACGACCGCGCTGGCCTGCGATCGTCCGGTCGAGGCCAACGTGATCTTGCGCAACGCGCGCGATCGGGTGTTGCAGGCCAACGGCACGGCGCTGCGTGATCCGGCCGGCCGAGGCATCGGCGCGGTGATCGTGCTCAACGACGTGTCTCGCCTGCGGCAACTGGAAAACCTGCGGCGCGATTTCGCGGCCAACGTGTCGCACGAACTGCGCACGCCCATCGCCTCGATCAAAGGGTTTGTAGAAACCCTGCTCGACGGCGCGTTAGATAACCGCGACGACGCAAAGCGTTTTCTGCACATCATGGCCCGTCAGGCAGACCGCCTGAACACGATCATTGAAGATCTGCTTAGCCTGTCGCGAATCGAGAAAGAGGCGGACAGCGGCGACATCTCTCTCACCCCGGGCCGGGTCGACAAAGTTCTCGAGGCAGCTAACCAGGACTGCTCGGCCCGCGCCGCCGAACGGAACGTCGAAGTTGTGGTTGACTGCCCGGCCGATTTGATGGCCCGCATGAAGGCCGACTTGCTCGTGCAGGCGGTGATCAACCTGCTCGACAACGCCGTTAAATACAGCGAGCCTGGCCGGCGCGTCTGGCTCACCGGCCGGCGCGACGGCACACACGCCGCGATTTCGGTGAAGGACGAGGGGTGCGGCATCGCCGAAGAGCACCACGCTCGCCTCTTCGAGCGGTTCTATCGCATCGACAAGGCCCGCAGCCGCAAGCTGGGCGGAACGGGATTGGGACTGGCCATCGTTAAGCACATCGTGCTCGCGCACCGAGGGGAGGTGAGCGTCGACAGCGCGGTGGGGAAAGGGAGCACTTTTTGCATCCGGCTCCCGCTGGCCTAGTTCCGTTCCCCGGACCCGAACCCAATTACGTGGGACCGCCGTCGTATTGCGCCCTCGTCTTCAGCCTGGAGCCGGGAGGCCGTATCTGGCTGGCGAGGGACAAGCACCACCTGTACGTCGACCGCCGGGGCGAGGGAAATCTGACGGGCGCAACTCGGCGAGTGGAGTTGCCGCCCGATCGACTGGGAGTGCCGATCGACGCCGGCGATCTCTACCCGCAGGGGGTGGACCGGCCGGTGCGGCTTAAGCTACACCAATTCCTCATCGGGCAGGAGTTGACGATCTATCTGCACCTCTGGTTTGCCGACGGCAGGCGGGAGGGATCGTCACCGATCTGGTCGCCGGCGCCGGGCTCGGCGCCGCGCGCGGCGTTTCACGGTCCGCTGACGCTCGCACCTTGCAGTTTTTCGCCCGTTCTTTCCCGCGGCGGGACCGGTAAGTTGGAGGTGCAACTCGGCCGAGCCGGCATTGGCGAGCGGTCGTTCGCCTGGCGGAACCACAGCGACGTTCCGCACGACGTGCATCCGCTCGCCGAGGTCCGATTCGCCTCGACCGAAACGGGCGCTCGCGTCGAGACGTACCCGCTCGACGAGCGCTGCTGCGGCTGCCGCTTCTTCCGCCGGGTAGAGCCGCCTGAGGGAATCTCGCAGGCAGAGGTCGTCGTCTCGTTCGACGATTGGCCGGCCGGCGCGGTCGAACCCGGTCGATTCAAAATCGCCTTTGCGTGACGGGGAGCGGTCACGGCCGCTCGATCGAGTCAAAGCAGATTTGCTCGGCACGTCGTACCTTCACGCCGAAGGCCGCCGCCAGCGGCTGCCCCTGGATGACCTCGGACGTCGGTCCTTGGGCGGTCAGCCGCCCCGCGTCCAGCAGCAGGGCATCGGGAAAGAAATCGAGCGCCGGGCGGAGATCGTGCAGCGCGGCGAGCACGGTGCGACCTTCGGCGTTGAGTTCCTTCAATAAACCCATGAGATCGATTTGCCGGCCGATGTCGAGCGCTGCGATCGGTTCGTCGAGCAGGAGAATCGGCGCTTCCTGCGCCAAGGCGCGTGCGATGAACGCCCGCTGTCTCTCGCCGCCGGAAAGCGTAGGGATGGTGCGCTGCCGCAGCGAGGTCAGGCCGACGCGCTCGATGGCCCAATTGACGAGTTCGTAGTCGATGCGCCTCATTGCCGCCCATGAACCAATGTGGGCGTAGCGGCCCAGAGCTACGGCATCTTCCACGCAGATTTCGAAATCGGTGCCCATCTGCTGGGGAAGATAGGCGCACTTTCGGGCGATCGCCGATCGGCTCAGACTTTGCAAGGGGGCGGTGCCCAGCAGAATGCTCCCCTTCGTCGGCGGAACGATTCCCGCCAGCACCCGGATGAGCGTTGTCTTGCCCGCGCCGTTGGGACCAAGCAAGACGGTCATGGAGCCGGCAGAGAGCGTCAGAGTAATGTCGTCCAGCAGAGCTTTTGAACCGCGTTCGACACGAACGCCGTTGGCATGCAACGCGGCGGGCAGTTCGACTGGCGAAGAAGCGGGCGCGGTCATGCTTGCGTTCTTTCCCTACGGCGCAGGAGGAGCAGAAAGGCCGGTCCGCCCAGGAACGCCGTCAGGATTCCCAGGTGGACGGAGAACTGCTCCGAAAGGGCTCGCGACAGCAACTCGCACGCGGTCAAGAACGCGGCTCCGCCGGCGACACACGCCGGCAGCAGGCGCGACGTCTGTGGGCCTGTCCAGCGTCGCACCAAATGAGGAACCATCAATCCCACAAAACCGATCGTGCCGCTGACCGCCGTCGCCGCCCCCGTCGCCAGAGCCGTGCAAGCGAGTACGGTCAGCCGGGTGCGCACCACGGCGACGCCCACCGCCAACGCTTGTTCCTCTCCCAGCAACAGGGCGTCGAGTCGTCGATGAAGCGAGAGCATGCCGAGCAGGCCCGCCGTAATCGGAGGAGCCGACAGCCAGACGTGTTCCCACGTTTGATTGCGGACGCCGCCCACGAGCCAGAACAGAAGCTCCTGAACTCGGTGCTGATCGGCCAGCACCATGACCAGCGTCACCCCGGCGACCGTCAGGCTGCTGACCGCCACCCCGGTCAGCAGCAGGGTGTGCCCCGTCGGCCTTCCGCCGAGGTAAGTCAGCACGTAGACGAGCAGGGCCGCCGCCAGACCTCCCGCAAAAGCCGACAGGGGCAAAGCCAGAAAGACCGTCGCGGCCAGGCCCGTATGGATGGCGATGACGGCTCCGAGTGCGGCCCCGCCGCTGACGCCTAAAACGCCGGGATCGGCCAGCGGATTCTCGAATGTGGCCTGCAACGCCGCCCCAGAACAGGCCAGGGCCGCTCCAACGAGACCCAACAACGCGACTTGCGGCAACCGCAACTGCAGCACCACGAACCGCTCGCCGGCGGGCACGTCTGCGGCGTCGCCGAATCCCACCGCGGCCGCCAACGCTCGCAGCACATGTCCTGGCGGGATCGGCATCGTTCCCCACGCCGTCCCCAGGAACGCCAGACCGAGGTAAATGAGCACGAGCACCCAGGTGACGCGACGGTTCATGCCGGACCCTACCCCTCGTCGGTCGGCTGCGAAGAGGGCTCGTCGTCGAGAAAACGGTCCGGGTGAAGTTTCCTCGCCAGTCGCTCGACTCCTTCGACGACGTGGTGCGAAACCGTGCTGAGGTATTTTCCCTCGATTGCGATGACCCGATTCTCGCGCACCGCCGGCAGATCGCGAAGCAGGGGGTGGCCCTCGATGCGCCCCTCGCGTGCGTCGGCCGACCAGCGCAACTGCAGGACGAACGTCGGGGCGGCCGCGATCACCTGTTCGGGCGAGATTTCGGCCGATCCTTCCCAGCCCCGTTCCACGGCCACGTTGCTCCCGCCGGCCTCGCGGATGATGTCGTCGAGCGTGGTCTTGCGCCCGGCGGTGAAGCCCGCCGACCAGAAGAGCACGCGAGGACGGTCCGGGATTTCACCCAGGCGGTCGGCCAACCGCCGCCGGCGCTCGCGCATCCGGCGGACAACCTCCGCGGCCCGATTGGGTTCCCCTACTTTCTGGCCGAAGGCAAGAAGGCCCGCTTCGATCTCGTCGATGCTTTGGCAGGCCTCGTTTTGATACAAGGCTAGCCCGGACCGTCTGAGGACTTCAAGGGAATCGGCCGAGTTATAGGAGGCGACGCAGACCAGATCGGGGTTCATGCCTACAATCCGCTCGGCGGCTGCGTCTCCAAGTCGGGCGACGGACCGCGGGAAGAAACCGGGGACGTTGGATATTTCGGGATCATCCGCCAGGGAGGTGACGCAGACCACCCGCTCCGCCGGCACGAGGGCGGCCAGCATTTCGTCGCTTCCCAGCGTAAGAGATGCGATGCGCTGCGGCGCGGCGGAATGTGAGGCACGGCCGTCGGTAGCTCGAACCGGTAGCTTCGCGCGCCAAACCCCCAGGGCCACGGTGAGGGCCACCAGGGCCAGGCCAACGACCCGCGGCCACCAACGACCTACGTTCATAGCCCAACCTACTCTCGGTCGCTCGGATCGGGCTCGAGTCCCAAAAACTCTCGCCGCACGAAGTCCCACAATGGCAAACGCGACCAGTCGGCCTGCCGTGGGCGATGGCCGTCTTGATCGAGATACGGGTTGGGAAAGAAGACGGTGACCATCTGCTCGTCATGCCCGTTCCACAAGCGCAGCCCCCAGCTTACCGGAAGGCACGATTTGCCCCGCGTGCGAAAGAGGGCCGCACGCTTCACTCGCCGGTGATGGGCCAACTCGGGCGGACAGGGGCTCGCAGTCGTGCCGCGATGTTCGCCGATGCACAAATGGAAATGCCAGGTCCCGAAATCAACTGTTAAATAGCCGTCGAGCATGGTCAACTCGCCGGGCTTCTCGACGCGGATTTCGAAGACGGCTCCCTGCACGCAAGGGCCAAACGTGATCTCGCTGGCGTGTTCCTCGAAAAGCAACTTGAACAACCGGAACAGACTATCTTCGTCGTAGGGGAGATCGAAATACTGCGAGACTCGGCCGTCCGGCTCGGTGACGGTCTCGGGGCGCGTCGTGGTGCCCAGGGTCGTCATATCGTTTCTCCTTGCTGCGAGGGTTGAAGTTCGGTGTCAAGGACGAGCCCGAAAATACTGGTCGCGTCCGTCGTTATCGCTGAGGTCGAAGAGCCCGACCTTCTGTCGAAACTGATCGGCGAGGGAGGGCCAGTCATAAGGATTTGAGGCGCTGGCGAGCGGCACGCCGTTGTCGACGGGCGTTCTGGCCTCGACGTGACCGTCCAGAAAAACCACGTTGGCGATCCTGTTGTGGCGGAAATGGATTCCAGGGTAGCGGTTCGAGGGCGGGTCGCAATTGTAATTCTCCTGCAATATCGGATTGGCCGGATCGTCCCAGTAGTCGATCCGCCCGGCGTCGGCAAACGAGAAGGTCTGCGACGTGCTCACCACCTCGGCCAGACGCACCCAGGTGGTGACGCCGGCCGGATAACTGGGTCCCGCTCCGAGATAGACGTAGTTATATCCGTAACCGCTTGTCGCCCCCTGAAAGCGAAGCTGAAACTGGCCCAGGCCGAAGTCCGGGCAGTTTTCGACCGCCCGCTGTCCTTCCATGAAGGGCATCAGAACACCTTGTGCCGGGTCGACCTGGTTGGGAGCCGTGACCATGCCGAACCAATAGGGCTGCGGATAGGTGGCGATGCCGCTGGGGGGATAAGCATAGGTGGTCGCCTGCATGAGGATCTCGTTGTAGGTGTCGGCGTACATCTGCAAGGCGAGCGCCATCTGTTTCAAGTTGTTCGTGCACTGGGCGCGCCGAGCCGCGGCCCGCGCCATTTGCACCGCGGGAAGTAATAACCCGATCAATAGGCCGATCACGGCCATCACGACAAGCAATTCGAGGAGGGTCATGCCGCGCGCAGGGCGGCCACGCTGGAAACGGGATCGCAAACCGAACGTCCTTTCTGCCGGAGCCGGGCAAAATGGGGCTCGCTAGGGCGCTCGTGCGCTGGCAAAGAAGGGCGGTCGAAAAGGACGAAGGCCATGCTCTGCCGAATGCTCGAGGCCGAAGCACCGAAACAGTAATTCGCCAGGCAGGTCTTCTGGCTTACGGCAGATGACGACCCCGCTACGCCTTCCCGCGGACGGCTTTGGGTAAGAGATTTACCAAAGCGTCGGCAGTGGCCTTTGAAGCGGGGTCTCGCCGATCACAGCAGCGGCCCTGCAACGGATTTGCACCGTTTTCCCTTTTCATCTCCGCCTGCAAGAAGAAAGCGGAGAACCTGACGAGAACAAGAAATCAACTTTATCGGCTGTGGGGCGGCCGTCAAGCACCAATGGTATTTGGCCGGAATTCAGACGTACGTTCGCGAATAGCCACGGACGCGGATCAAGAGACTGAATTCGAAGAGAACGCCATGATGAGGAGAAACCGAACGCATCGGCTATGCCGCACGTTAGGCTAGTTTCCGCTATTCGCCTGTCGCGCGGCGGCATCGCGGGAACACTGATCGGCACGGATCTCCCTAATCGAAAGAACGAGAGCCGCACTCGATTCGTGCGGATCAGCGTTGATGAGCGTTCCGATCCTGATCCTCCCGTGGGCTTGGCCTCGTCGCCTAACGGCAAACATGGACCCCGGCCGACGGCGCGAGCCCCTGTATTTTCGGCTAGGCGCCGCCCCGAGCCCTCGTTCGAACCTCCAAAACTTTCGTGGCCTCGTGTGGGCAAGAGACATGGCTGGCTCGTTTCGAGCATCCATTCAGGTGCGTGCCCGATGCCGCGGACATCGTGGCCGGACCTGATGTTGCCTTCGCGTCTTCTTCCCCAACACGACTCCCTTTTTGGGCCCGACCGGGGCTCAACGGCCGGGCCGCATTTGGCCGCGCGAGCTACCTGGCACCGCGGCTACAAGTTGCTGGCGCCTCGACCCTCCCGGGTGGTCCGAATGGCTCCAGCTCCTCACGTAAAACGACAACATCGGGCGGCGCCTCGATCCCCAGGCGAACCTTGTCGCCCGACAGCCGCACGACGGTAATCACGATCGAATCACCCAATCGAATGCGTTCGTTCTCCCTGCGGGACAAGACCAACATGAAACGGAATCCTTCCGTGCTTAGGATGAAAGTAAGTCGATGAATGCTTCCTCTTAACCCTCGACATCGTTACGCCAGCCTTCGGATAGGTCTTCCAAGTCCAACGTATGCCGACTTCAGGCGGCGGCCACCTCCGCCGGCGACACGAGCTGCGTCTTTTGGAACCGTTCTCCGCTGGAATCGTAGAACAGCACCGTGTTGTTGGCGGTTTCCCAGATGGCCGAGAACGTGACGGCTCGCGGACCGTGCAGGCAGAAATAGAGACCGCAGGGTTTTCCCCCGCGCATCAAAACCTGCTCCGTCATCAGGAAGGCGTCACGCTCCAATTGTTCGAACTCACATAGCGTTTCGTTCACATAATCTCGTAAGTCATCCAGCGATTGAATCGTTCGTTCACTGGTTAACATTTGATGCGGTATCTCCTGGGCCAAGATTGCGGTGCGGCGCGACGGCGAAGGATCGCGCGGTGTGGCAAAGCAGAGCCGGATGCGGGCACTGCTAACTATCGGCAAGATGGGCAAGCGATTTCAGGAAAATGAACCGCGGTGGCGTTTCCAGCCCTCGGTGGTGCCGACGCTCGCCGGGGAAATGACGGTCTAGCGACCGCCTTCCTGTCAAAGAGTGCCGGGGCTAAGCTGCCGGGACGCTTTACTCTTTGGCATAACGCTGGAATGCTTCAGCAATCTTTGCCGACGTCGCGTCGCCCAGATGGAAGAGCATGCGGTAGCGCAGCGTGATCGAGGCCCCTTCGTCGAGCGTGTGAGAGCCGTCGGCATCGCTCTTGCCGACAAAATCTTTCAAGCCGAACGGGTTCGCGGCAAACAGGCCGTACTCGCGCACGTGCCAGCGCGTCGGGTAGCGAAAGCTGGAAGGATGATTCATGAAGGCGATGCCGACCGGGCGCTTGTCGATCGTGCCGTAGTAGTCGACCCACGACGCCTGCTTACCCCAGGCGTCTTTGTCGGCGTCTCCCTCGCTGTTGACGATGTGCCCGCCCTTCTGGCTGTCGACGTCCATGACGGTCGGAATGCGGATGCCCATCGACCCTTCCTTCGTATCGCCGAATTTGACGGCCCCGTCGCTGGCCACAAGGGTGATGTCGAAGTCGATCGCCCGCCAATTGTCGCTGGCGGCGAAGGTGAGCGTTCGACGGTCTTCGCAGACCTTTTTCCCCTGCGAGTCGATCCAGTCGTTGCGGGTGGCGATCACGGCGTGTTTGCCGCTCGCTTCTTTACGGAGGTATTCGCGGTGAGCGATGGAACCGTGACCGGCCATTTCGCTCCAGAAATCGATGCCGTTGACGTCGCCGTGCGTGAACCAGATCGAACGCTGGTGGGGATGGTCGGGTTTCTCGCCAGCGATGTTCTTCATCGGGAAATTGCGCGTCATCTCCGCGCCGCTGGGACCGATCACCGGCCACAGGATCGGTTTCGGGCCCGTCGTCGTGCGATAGACGGTAAAGAGCTTCCCGTCGATTTCGAGGCGAACGTCGTCCTCCTGGGGCTTCAGTGAGAACGTGTAATCGGCCGACGGAGCCGTGGCGGGAAAGAACAGCAGCCCCAACAGCGAAGCCCAAGTCGGATGCAGGCGTCCCATGATTGCGTGTTTCCGTTTGCCGTGACTTTTGAGGAAGTCTGGAAATCGTAATCTAGCGCAGGCCCCGCTGCCACAGGACCAGAGGGCCTATTAATGAAGACGCCCGCGGCTTGCCCTCGGACGTTTCACTCGTCCAAATAGAGCGCCCCGCGGCGAAAGACGGAAACGGGGCTGAAAGGAACTCGGTCTCGACAACCAGCCCGAATTGCCACCCGGCAAGCGGGTGGCATCGCCGAGACATGGAAGTTGACGCCCGCCTGCTACCGCTTCGGGTTGGCGTCCGTAGCGGCCTGCTCTTCGACCCGGTGATACCGATCGAAGGGGACGTCGTCGAAGGTGTGCATTTGTTGGCCGGC
The DNA here is from genome assembly GCA_035550375.1 of Pirellulales bacterium. Lineage (GTDB taxonomy): Bacteria > Planctomycetota > Planctomycetia > Pirellulales > JAICIG01 > DASSFG01. The sequence continues at coordinate 62,506 of DASZPH010000046.1, forward strand.
CGTGTCGATTCTCTGCCGGTCCCGCTGCGACAGCCCCGTCAAGATCGTGTGCTCTGACCACTTCACGACCGGCTTGTGGCGTCCTTCCGGCGTGAGGGTCAAAGTGATCTTCTCGGGCAGCTCCTGGCGCTCGCGCAGCACGCGGTTCAACGCCAGCCGCGGAAAGGGAAGGCTCGGGGGGTTCAGCAGAGCGTTGAGCTGGGCCAGCCAGTCGGCGGCGTCCGCATACTGCCGTGCCACCTGGGGCCGTTCCGGCGCTTTCGACTTCACGACGTACTGCATCCATTTATTGGTCAGTTTCAGCTCGCCCGTTTCTGGGTCGACGCTTTCGGCGAACTTGGCGGCGGCCGAATCACGAACGCTTTCCTTCGGGTGGTTTTTCGCAGCCTCGTGAAGTTTTTGGATCTGCGTCGAAACGTCACCGGTTGTGATCTGGGTTTTCAAACGCCGGTCGGGATCGAGGATGACGATCAGGTCGTGCGTGGGATCGAGGATGATCGTTTCCTCGGGCGTCTTCATGAAATCGTAGACCCGTCCCGAGGCGAAAAGGGTCGTCGTCTCGATCGGGTCCGACTTGTCGCCGGGGTGTAGTTTGTTGTCGATGTGGAAATCGTCGGCCCGCAGCGGAGAGCAGATCGCAGCCATTACGGCGACCGCCGCCACGCCTTGTCGTACAGCTCGCTCGAATGCCCTATTCATGTCTCAAAGACTCGCTGGTTGCGACAAACGGGAAAGATGCGGCGGAGACTATCCCAATTTGCCGTCGGCGTGTAAACGTCAGTCTCTGAGCTTTCAAAGATTGGACGGGGGGCCCAAACCGGGGCCGGATCGCGAGTTTCCGGCCGAGGGAGCAAGGTTTAGGAGCCTATCGGAGAACGTGCGGGCAGGCATGACGCCCGCACCTTGACGGCGTTTCTCGGCTCTCAGGCCCGGTTACCCGCCCGGAACCGGGATGCTATCTTTACAGGGGTCCAGCCGTTTCGATTTCGGTGACGCGCCGCGCGGGCGGTTGGTGCCGTTCGTCTAACCGGTCGCCAATGGCCCGCGAGCGTTGGGCATTCAGGTCGTGATTGCGTGGCCGCTCGACCTCAGACGGTTAGAGAGAAACTCGATTTGCGGCTTCGCCCCGAGCTGGCCGTTTGGCTGCCGCTAACGACGCGGCCGGCTAGCTTAAGCCGAGACCCTTGAACCGTAAGTGATACCACCTAAGAGAACAAAGATGCGAACTTTCCTCGTTACGGGCGGCGCCGGATTCATCGGGTCACACATCGCCACGGCCCTGGTTGAGCGGGGCGACCGCGTGCGGGTGCTCGATAACCTCAGCACGGGGCACCGCTCGAATCTGGCCCATTTGGGGTCTCAGATCGAGTTTATCGAGGGCGACCTGCTCGACCGCGAACGGGTGGCGCAGGCCGTGGCCGGCGTCGACTGCATCTTTCACCAGGCCGCCCTGGCGTCGGTGCCCCGTAGCGTTGAGGCACCCCTCGACACCAACGCGGCGTGCGTGACGGGAACCGTCACATTGCTCGACGCCGCCCGTCGGGCCGGCGTCCGACGGCTGGTGTACGCCGCCTCCAGCAGCGCCTACGGCGACCAGCCCACCTCGCCGAAGCACGAAAGCGACCTGCCCGCACCGATTTCGCCTTACGGCGCGGCCAAGCTGGCGGCCGAGTATTACTGCCGGGCCTTCACGGCCACCTACGGTTTCGAGACGGTCGCCCTACGATACTTCAACGTCTTCGGACCCCGGCAGGACCCCGGCAGCCCCTACTCGGCCGTCATTCCCCTGTTCATCACGGCCCTTCTGGCGGGAAAGCAACCGGTGATCTATGGCAACGGCCACCAGTCTCGCGATTTCACGTACGTCGCCAACGTGGTGCACGGCAACCTGCTGGCGGCCGACGCCAAGGGGGCCGCGGGGAGGATGTTCAATGTGGCCAACGGCCGGGCAACCAGCCTGCTGGAACTGATCGGGCAACTCAACGCCCTGTTGGGGACGAAGATCGAACCTCTCCACCACCCCCCCCGGGCCGGCGACATCCGGGAAAGCCTGGCCGATATCTCCGCCGCGCGCGCGACGCTCGGCTACGAGCCTCAGGTGTCGTTCGACGAGGGGCTCAAACGGTCGATCGACTACTACCGCTCCTGGATTTCGGGTCGCTGATCTCGAAATCTTGCGGCTTCTGGCACTCACGTCTGTCTCACGCGTCCCGGATTGAGAGAGCCGGCGCGGCCAACCATTGCGAAAAACTAACGAAATAGGCCCGATTTCAATTCTGGCGATTTTGGCACACGGGGTGCGATAAACCTTTTGAGCGGGTGTTCGTCAGGGGCGTTGGAGCAAAAACCGCACGAGTGGGGAGTCGGTAGCTCACCGGTTGCCGTGGTGACACGTGAGGGGGCGGGTGCGGCCGGTGGGTAAAACCCGTTTATGCTTGGGGGGTGGGCCATGTAAGCGCCGGCGAGACGTTTCGCCGGGCCAGGGGATGATCTCGCCGGCGCTTCGGGAAGGTGGCCGCCGCTGGCGTTGGTTAAGGGCTGGAACGCTTGGCATTTTCGCGGGGCGCTAGTTACAATCACTTTCGGCTGGTTCTACAGTTCTCAGGCACGTTCTTGCACAAACGGCTCTTCAGGGAAGCCAGGATTTCGGAGCGATCAAGCTATGGCATGTGGACATTTTGTTTTGCGTCGTCGGGCGGCTTCGGGTCGCCGGGCATTTACGCTGGTGGAATTGCTCGTCGTCATCAGCATCATCGGCATGTTGATGGCCCTCTTGTTGCCGGCCGTGCAGCAGGCCCGTGAGGCGGGCCGCCGAAACACGTGCAGCAACAACATGCGCAACTGTGCTCTGGGGGTGATGAACTTCGCCACGGCCAAAGGCACCTACCCGGGGTACTGCGACCAGTTACTCGTGACACCCGCCACCGCGGGCACCAATACGGCCACCGCCGTGACGATGCCGGTGAGCTGGGTCGCGATGATCCTGCCTTATCTTGAGCGAACCGACATCTACAACGTGTTTCGCAACCAGAATCAGTGGACGGTCGCTGGCGGCAGTCTGGCCAATCCTCCGCAAATCTACATGGATATCTTGAACTGCCCCAGCAGTCCGCCGCCTGGCACCACGGGAACCGCCTGGTGCGTCTACGTGGCCAACAGCGGTATGTTGGATGCAGTCGTTGCCCCGGGCACGGGCACTCCGCCCACGCAGTCGGCCTGGCCAGCCGATTGGCAGGCTAACGGTGTATTCTTCAACCGCTACAACAACAACCCGGCCACGATCAGCTTGCCGAGTGGTGCAACGTCGCCTGCCGCCGCTCAAACGTCGCTGGTGTCAAACTACGGCGGACCGATCACCAGCATCAGCCAGGACTACATTACGCTCCATGACGGCAGCTCGCTGACGTTCATGCTTTCCGAAAACAACAATGTTTCGAGTCTGGGTAACTCGGGCGGCACCGCCTGGGGGAGCAACGGGCTGATGTTGACCGGCCTTTCCAGCAATCCGGGCAATTGGGCGAACACCTACGCCGGTACGGAGCCGCAAAACGGTTTCGTTTTCTGGCCGACAACGCAGCCTCATCCGTCGATGAAGATCAACGCGCCTGTCTCCTCGCAGACCGTGAGCAGTCCGTATGCCGCTTCGCTCGACTATGCCGCTCACCCGGCGAGCAACCACCCGACGATC
>DASZPH010000047.1:0-144488 GCA_035550375.1 Pirellulales bacterium
TTGGGACTGCATCGATGCGAGTAAGTGCGCAACGTCCGCCGGCCTACCTCATAAGCTTCTTCCAGAACGCGCTGTGGTGATTTGCTGGTCCTCACATATAGATAGTTGCCGACACCCCAATGCTAGCAGACACATGCTAGCGCTACTCTTTGCTTACCTTTCTACAGAGCAGTTCTGACCCCTTTTTAGCCCCGAGTCATCCTTTGCTCCGCGAAAGGCGACAAACTAATACAAAAACCGCTCGAGCAAGCGGCGGCTTGCGCCGTCGAGCGCGCGAACGTCGCGAATCAGGTATCGCATCCGGTGCGTGTCGGTGATCGTGGCTTGCTGCCGTCCCAAACGCCGCACGTTCTCCTCGCTTTCGACAAGAAAAGTCGTCGTGCCGCGGTCGGTCTCCACCGTCCACTCCGTGGGCGACAGGCCGGAGGTGATGTGAACGATGCGCTGGATGACGGGAATAAAATCGCGGCGTGCCAGGTCGGCTTCGATCAGGCCGCGCACCGCGGCGGGAAGTTCTGCGAGATTTTCGCAAATGGCGAGTTCGGCGCCGCGGGCGTCGCAAATCGACACGTATTGCGTGGGATCGGTGATGGGAAAGGCTCGCACGGGCGTGACGCCTTCGTGCCGCCGTCCCTCCGCGTCGGTGAAGACGAGTTGCCCCCAGGCGTCTTGCGCCAGGTCGAAGGTTCCTTGCGCGAGCGATTGCGGCGCGTCGAACGGCAAATCGTAATGGTCGCTCATAGTTCGCCCGCCAGTTCGAGTTGGGCACGGTGCAGACGGGCGTAGGCCCCCTGCTGGGCAAGCAGGTCGTCGTGCTGCCCGATCTCCACGATCTTGCCGTGCTCGAGCACCACGATGCGATCGGCGCGGCGCAGCGTGCTCAGCCGGTGGGCGATGGCGATGGTCGTGCGCCCGCGAATCAAGTTGTCGAGCGCGAGCTGGATCTCCCGCTCGGTCTCGGTGTCGACGGCCGACGTGGCCTCGTCGAGGATCAGGATTTTCGGGTCGATCAGCAGCGCCCGCGCGATCGAAATACGCTGTCGCTCGCCTCCCGAGAGTTTCTGGCCGCGCTCGCCGACGATCGAGTCGTACCCGTCGGGCAGCCGCAGGATGAACTCGTGCGCGCGGGCCGCACGCGCGGCGGCGATAATCTCGGCGCGGCTGGCGTCGTGACGCCCGTAAGCGATGTTTTCGGCGATCGTGCCGTAAAACAGGAAGGGCTCCTGCAAAACGAGGCCGATGTGGCGGCGGTACTCTTCCAGGGCGAACGTGCGAATGTCCTGGCCGTCCACCAGCACCACCCCCTCGTTCACGTCGTAGAAGCGGCACACCAGGTTCACCAGCGTGCTCTTGCCCGAGCCGCTCGGACCGACCAGCCCGATCATCTCTCCCGGCCGAATCGCGAGCTGCACGTCCTGGAGCACCGGGCGGTTGCCATACTGGAAGCCGACGTGGCGAAGCTCGATCTCGCCTTCCAGGCGCCCCGGATTGACCGGCCGGTCGGGCTCACGCACGCTCGGCACCTGGTCGAGAATTTCAAAGATCCGCTGCGAGCTGGCGGCGGCGCGCTGCACGGCGGCCACCATGCGGCTCATCGAATCGAGCCGGGCGTAAAAGCGGGCCATGTAGGCCGTGAACGTCATCAGCACGCCGACGGTGATGCGGTGGTGGAAGATCATCCAGGCGCCGAAGGCCCAGATGACGAGCAGCCCCGCCTCGGTCGACAGCGCCACCGTGGGGCCGAAAAACGACCAGACCCGATTCACCCGGTCGTTGGCCCCCAGCACGTGCTGGTTGCTTTGACGAAAACGGTCGATTTCGCGCTGCTCCTGGGCGAACGCCTTCACCACGCGAATGCCCGGAATGGTGTCGGCCAGCACGCTGGTCATATCGCCCCAGACGCGGCCCGCTTCCAAAAAGCCCTTCCGCAGCCGCTCGCGCACCCGCAGGATCATCCAGGCGATCACGGGAAAGGGGACGAGCGTGACCAGCGCCAGCCAGGGGTTGATCCACACCAGGATCGAGGCGGTCATCACCATCATCACCACGTTGGTGCCGAAGTCGAGCAAGTTGAGCGACAGAAAGTCGCAGATCCGCTCGGTATCGGTGCTGACGCGGGCCATCAAGTCGCCCGTCCGCTGTCCGCCGAAATACTCCAGCGAGAGCCGCTGCAAATGGGCGTAGGTGTGGTTGCGCAGGCCGGCGGCGATCCGCTCGAAGACCCAGGCCAAAACGTAGGTGCGGGCCCAGTTGAAAGCCCACGCGAACACGGCCGCCAGAAAGAGCCCGGCCACGTACCACTTCACCATCTCGAAGGAGACCGTTTCGCCTCGCTCGTAGGGCGTCAAGACGTTGTCGACCAGCGGCATGACGAGGTAGGGGGGAACCTGGCCCGCCGCCGTGCCCGCCAGCGTCAGCACGAATCCCAGCGCCACGGTCCGGGCGTGCGGTCGGGCGAACCTCGCCAGCCGCAGCAACGAGCGGGTCGGCTTGTCGGTCTTGCCGGAAGTGCAGAACGGGCAGCCGATCGACTCGGCCGGCAATTCCGCGCCGCAATCCGGACAGCAGGTCTTGGTTTGGTCCTCGTGCAGCTCGCCGCCCTCGCGCCCCGTCAGGGCGGTGCGCTGCAGGTCGGCAAACTGCTGGACAAGCCGCTCGGCCGTCGACGATCGTCCCAGCGTGTAGTGCCAGTGGGCGAGCCGCTTACCCGTCGACAACAGCTCGAGCGTGCCGACGCCCGCCTGGGGAGCGGCGCCCAGCGTGGTCACGCTGTCCAGCGGCCACGAGTGCCAGGAGTGTTCATCCGTCTCCGCGTCGCCGGTCGTTTGTGCCGTTAGCACCCGCCGGTCGGTCACCAGGACCAATCCGTGCGCATACCTCAGTTGGGTGTCCAGGTCGGGCTCGAACCAGGCCAGCAGGGTCTCACCCGGATCGAGCTGGTGCCGGACCTCGCGCTGCCAGCGCTTGGGCAGTTGGGCAGTGGCGTCGGACCGGTCGGTCAAGGCTCTTGTCTCGTAAAGGGTTACGTGAAGCGATTCGGCCTTAACAGGGCTACTGCGGGCGGGCGCAAACCTTTATGCCAAAATTCTACACAAATTCCCGTCGGCCGGCATGTCGTCTCGAATCGATATAAAAAAAGCGCGGCTGGCTGGGTAACGAATTGGCCATCTGCGGCATCTCATGTATGATATGGTCCGCCACGCCGCGTTTTGGATCTTTGGCTCGACGCTGGATATTTACCGGAAACCGGCCCAAGCGGGGTCGGCCTCTTCACCGGCGGCAAGGATCAGCCGATCCAGCGTTAAGATTGAGAGCTGCAGGATGCGTTCTCACGTCTTTAAGCGACGTCCTGCTAAGAGCGCGGATGGCACAGCACAACCGGTATTTCCGGATTCACCGGTATGCACGGTCATTCGCAACGGGAGGGTCATGCCGGCCAGAATCGGCCACCGATGAACAGCCAGAGAATGGCGCTTCGGTGAAGTTTTTGCCGGTTGGAAACAGGGCTGTGGAAGCAGTTTTTAAGAGCCTATCCGAAAACCTGGGTCGGCCGTGTTCACGGTTTCCCTCGACCAGCGGTTCGCGGTGCGGCGTAAAAATAAAGAAGAGCCGCAGTCACGAACATCGCTTAACGTTTTAAGTTGCCATCAAACTGTGGCGCCGCCCGCCGCGTAGAGACGAGGCAGCGTCGCCTCCTTGAACCGGGCGCGAGCCACAATCCTTGTAAATCAGCCGTTGGGCACAGAGCATAGAGGCATGGAAATACAGAAGATCCTCGTCCTGCGTGGTCCGAACATCTGGGCAAATTTTCCCGTGTTGGAGGCCTGGGTCGATCTCGGCGACCTGAAGGACTCGCCGTCGAACGAGCTGCCCGGTTTCAACGACCGGCTGATGAGCTGGCTGCCGACGATGATCGAGCACCGCTGCGGCATCGGCGAGCGGGGCGGCTTCTTCGAGCGCCTGCGCACCGGCACCTACCCGGCCCACATCCTGGAGCACGTGACGCTGGAGTTGCAGGGATTGGCCGGGGCCACCGTCGGCTACGGCCGGGCGCGAGAAACGGCGGTCGAGGGCGTCTACAAGGTCGTCGTCGAATACGAAGAAGAAACGTTCGCCGAGGCGGCCCTGCGCACCGGGCGCGAGTTGTGCCTGGCGGCAATTTACGATCGGCCCTTCGACGTGAAGGCCGAGATCGAGCGGCTGCGTGACCTGAACCAGACGTTGCGGCTGGGACCCAGCACGCGCTCCATTACCGACGCGGCGAAGGCGCGCGGCATCCCGATTCGCCGGCTCAACGACGGCAACCTGGTTCAGCTTGGCTTTGGCAGCCGGCAGCGCCGCATCTGGGCGGCGGAAACCGACCGCACGGGCGCCGTCGCCGAGGAGATCGCCCAGGACAAAGATCTCACCCGGACGCTGCTTCGCACGGTCGGCGTGCCCGTGCCCGAAGGCCGTCCCGTGGCCAACGCCGAAGACGCCTGGACCGCGGCGCAAGAAATCGGTCCTCCGGTCGTCGTCAAGCCGCAGTTCGGCAACCAGGGCAAGAACGTGGCCACGTTTCTCACCACCAGGGAACAGGTCATCGCCGCCTTCAACACGGCGTCGGAGGGCGGCTACTCGGTCGTCTGCGAAAAGTTCGTCACCGGCGCCGACTACCGTCTGCTGATCGTCGGCAACCGGCTGGTGGCCGCTTCCCGACGCGAGCCGGCCCAAGTGGTGGGCGACGGCGTACACACCGTGGCGGAATTGATCGACCACGCCAACAACGACCCCCGCCGCGGCAACGACCACGCCATGCCGCTGAGCAAGATTCGCCTCGACCCGGTCGCCATGAGCGTGCTGGCGGAACAAGGCCTCTCCCCTTCCGCGGTGCCCCCGGCGGGCGCCCGCGTTCTCATTCGCCGCAACGGCAACCTGAGCACCGGGGGAACGGCGGCCGACGTAACCGACCTGGTCCACCCCGAAGTTGCCGCGCGAGCCGTCGACGCGGCCCGCACCATCGGGCTCGACATCGCGGGCGTCGACGTGCTGGCCAACGACATCACACGCCCGTTGGAAGAGCAAGGGGGCGCGATCGTCGAGGTCAACGCCGGCCCGGGCCTGCGGATGCACATCGAGCCGTCCAGCGGGCAACCGCGTCCCGTGGGGGAGGCGATCGTCTCCACCATGTTCGCCCCTGGCGACACGGGCCGCATCCCCATCGTGTCGGTGACCGGCACGAACGGCAAGACGACCACCACCCGGCTCATCGCCCACATCCTGCGGTCGCGGGGACTGACGGTAGGCATGACCTCGACCGACGGCATCTACATCGCAGACCGGCGCATCGACCGCGGCGACTGCGCGGGGCCGAAGAGCGCTCGCGCGGTGCTTTTCCACCCGCGGGTCGAGGCGGCCGTGTTTGAGTGTGCCCGCGGAGGCATTTTGCGAGAAGGCCTCGGATTCGACTTCTGCGACGTGGCCGTGGTGACCAACATCGCCGACGGCGACCACCTGGGCGTGGGCGGGGTCGACACGCTCGATCAACTCGTTCGCGTCAAGCGGTGCATTGTCGAGGCAGTTGCTCCCACGGGTTATGCGGTCCTCAAGGCCGACGATCCGCTCACGGCGGGCATGGCCGAGAAATGCCCGGGCAAGGTTATTTATTTCGCCCAGTCGGCGCACGATCCGGTGATCGCCGCCCATCGCGAAGCGGGTGGCCGGGCCGTGTTCGTACAGGGAGGCAACCTGATCGCGGCGGAAGGGGCGAGCGAAAGCGTCATCACCTCTCTCGACCGCGTGCCGCTGACTCACCGCGGACGAATCGGCTTCCAGGTCGAGAACGCGCTGGCGTCGGCCGCCGCCGCCTGGGCCCTGGGTCACGCCTTTGAAGACGTGGCTGCGGCCCTGGCCACGTTTGCCTCAGACCTGGAACATTCGCCAGGTCGCTTCAACCTGCTGGAAATCGGCGACACCACGGTGATTGTCGACTACGGCCACAACGTGTCGGCCCTCAAGGCCCTGGTGGATGTCGTCGAACAGTTTCCGCACGGCCGCCGCTCCATCGTCTACACGGCGGCTGGCGACCGGCGAGACGTCGACCTCGTCGAACAGGGCGAGTTGATCGGCAAGACCTTCGATCGAGTCGTTCTCTACGAAGACCACTACCGCCGTGGCCGGGCCGAGGGAGAGATCATCGGTCTCTTCCGCCGCGGCATGGCCAACGCCGCGCGTGCCCGCGACATCGTCGAGATTCAGGGCGCCGTGCCGGCGGTCGAAGCGGCCCTGCGCGCGGCGCAGCCCGGCGAGCTGCTCGTGATCCAGGCCGACGAGGTCGACGAAACCGTCGATTTCGTCAAGCAGTACGTCTCGCGCCGCGTGCCGGGTCGCGAGATCGAGCTGAACGAAGCCCTCGCGGCGGCAGGTCCCGCCATCCTGCCCGATCCCGAGCCCCCGCACGAGCCCGTCGTCCTGCCCCACCGGGCCGAGCCGCAACTCGTGACGGGATAAAGCGTCGGTTCAGTCGGTTCAGCATCGACCGGAAAATAACTTCCGCGTTTGCCGCCAAGGCGAGCGGGCGCAAATGCCTCACTAGCGGGCATCGGTCGCATGGCTGAACGTCGCTCTCCACGCGCCCGATATCCCACCCACCGCCCCGCCTCGGATAAAATCGGGGGATGGCGCCCTGGTGGAGATCATCGTGCGTTCGTGGCATCGCGACAATAATCGCCGGCTGCCTCATGCTCGTCGCTTCCTTCGTCTCAATCAACATGCCAGACGAAGCCTTGTCGATTTCGGGGGCGGTGATTGGGCTCGGGGTGGCAGTTAACGGGACAGGTCCAATTAAATAATTGGACCTGTCCCCTTTAGGTGCCCCTTAATTTCGTCAAGCACAACATCACACGCATCAACTACGATTCAGTTAACTGGCTCCCGCTACTGTCGCAATGAAATACTTTGAAATAACTGACAAGTTAGACTCTGAATTCCATCCAGCTGTGCCGCGCGGTACGAATATCAAAACGCCGGGTGGCTGTAAGGAATGCTCAACGATCCCCAAGGACGGACGTCCGCCAGCCGTTTTGAAGGTGACGGAGATTCCCTCACCGGTCAGTCCGGTTTCCTTCACAACTTGGGGCTTTGGCGTAATCGCCATCGAGTTCATGGAATTATTGGGCGACGATGCCACGGCGTGTCTGCGGCTCGGAAAGTTGGCCCTTGCTGATGGAAGAATCGTTGAGGGGTTTCGGACCTTCGTTGGTGTAGAGCGGATTATTCTGCGAGGGAGCGAAGAGTCGGAACATCGCATCTGCAAGTCCTGCGGAGCGATGATTTACACATACGTGCCGCGTGACGCGCCGTACGTCACTACGACCCAGGTGACCTCGCGTCGGGCGATCTACGAGGCTGAGTCTATGGTTCTACTCGTTGATGACCGAATTCGCGATTGTATTGGGAATCGCTGGTCTGACCGTATTGTCTTTTATGAGGTTCCTGTTCGGGATTCACCTCGCGATGGCTTACCCGCGCGTTTAGACCTCTGGCCCAGCCAAGAGATTTGAAGGACTACAAGCCTAATCTACCCAAATGGATGAGACCCAGAACATAGACATGTAGCGCGTGTGGCAAGGGGCTGTATTGAACCCCTTGGAACTGGAATCGTCGGCCACGAGGGTTAGCATAAACCCTAATGGAGGACGATTCGATGAACCAGAAGAAGCCCCGCCGCACTTTCACGCCGCAGCAGAAGGCCGAAGCGGTTCGGAGGCACCTGGCCGATAGGGCAGTTAACGGGACAGGTCCAATTAAATAAGTGGACCTGTCCCCTTTACGTGCCCCCCCTTTACGTGCCCCAGAGTGTTTTGAACTTTCTCCCGCTAATGTCCAACGCGTGGTTCTTCTACGTCTCTCCGTTGGCGATCTCGTCGGGGTTCGTGATCGCCAGCGTCGTACTGTTTCGCAAATGCATCCGGGAGAAACCGCACGGGCAGGCTGCGGGATGTTTTGGCATTGTCGCGTTCGGCGTCGGCTGCGCGCTCGGCCTTGCGATCCTCTTTAGCTCGCCGACTCCGTGGCAGAGACAACGGATCTTCGATCACACCTTTCGCACGCCGCCAGAGCGAATTCAACGATTCATCATCCGACCAGACCATGGCAACCAGGCCGTGCGACTCACCGAATGGCCGGTCATGATCGATGATCCCACCGAGATCAGGCGCATCGCCGCGATCCTCCGGAACTCACGCGAGATGTCATTGAATCATCCGCACGCGAAATGGACGGTTACCGTGGAGGAGGTCACAATCGAGGGCACATACTACTTCAAGGTCTATGCCACCGTACCGGGTGATCTTAATGGCACATTTGTCACCGTTCAAACGACCAAGGAAGGGGGTGGATGGAACCTCGGCCATCTCCGCAGTGACGGCTTAGATCAGGTACTGGAAGATGCGGTCAACGCGGCGCGCCAAGACGGAGTCAAGCCGCCAGAGCACTGATCGATGTAGCGGGGGCCGAGGCTGAGAAGCCGCGAGCGTGACCAGCGCCGGCCCCCCGCGGCAGGCCGACGGGACGTTGATGGTCTCGGGAGGCAGTTAACGGACAGGTCCAATTACGTTTACGTGCCCTCCCCTTTACGTGCCCTCGTCCCCATTATATGACCTCAATGTCTTCTTTCGTTCAGCATCATAGAGTTGCCTTCCTCGGAGACCCATGTTGTTCGTCCCTCGTCCTGAATCATCTGAGGGAACTGCTTAGGTGTGACGCGAACATACTCACATCGCCCTTTACCGAGAAGCCGTATTTCGTCGGACAAGTCATGGGTATGCCCCAGCACGACTACTGCGCACCGCCCGTTCTGAAGCAGATTGTGAACGAGTGCTTCCTCGCGGCTCGCGTTCTCCGGCCCGCCGTACCGGCCTTCACGGTAGGCATTTCTCGCACGGTCGTGCGCCTCTTCGTCTTCCGCCGGCATGAGTGCTACAGAGGGACGCTCTGTTATGAGTCTCCCTACCGCACCCTGGATTAGGATTGCGTCGCGAAACCTATCTGCAACCTGCTTCCGCCTACGCACATCCTCCGTATCTGTTCCGCGCAGATCAGCCCGGTCAAGCTCCGAGCGCAACTTCGTGGCGGCGACAAAGGCTCCTGCCGCCTCATCCTTATGGTCGCGCCGCCATTCAATCCACTGAACGAAAGTATGTCGATTCTCGCTGCTCATCCCCTCCAGAAAAACCTGGTGCATGCTGTGATGGTCAACCAACCAGAGTAGAATACGACTCTGCACGACCTGAAGACGGTCGACCGCTTCTAAATACTCGGTGTATCCTTCTTCGCTCGGCGGTTTAAAAAAGGTACGGTATTGCTCCCGTGAAAGAAAATGCGAGTCAAGCAGATGGATAATGCGATGCGTCGGTCGAGTTGCCCGGACGCGTATCTCGACATCGGCAACATCGGTACAGGGTACAAACAGCGCATTAGGAGGTAGTGAGATATCATCAAGTGAGCTCGTGGAGTGGGACGCTGACGTGCCGTTATGCCGTCGAAGTACGATAATAGCGCTGATTGTTAGCACAGATGCGACTAAGACGGCAATTCGACTCGTTTTAGCTCGAATCACGGCAATTACCTGCGGCCTGGAGACCGCGCACAAGAATGCCCAAGGGGAAGTGAATACTCTTCCTCGATCTGCGAGGTGTCCTGTCTGTTATCTGCGCGGTCACGCAAGGTCGGCTCTCCGGGCGGAAATAACGGGAGGGTCGAATTATTGATTGGCGCCGCCGCTGTTATTGTGCGTTCAATTATCAATTGGACCCGCAGCCTGTATGTCACGCATTGTAGCCGCCGCGCAGGCGACGGCCAACGACGGGTCGGTGGCGGTCGCCGTCGCTGAAGGGCAGCCGGCAAGACGCCGCAAATGAGAGCGCCGTGATCGAGTTGCAGGACGCGGCATCGTTGCTCGCGAGCCGTCGAAGTGTGGGTGCTCCAGGCACGCCCCTTCGGAAGACCTCAGGGCGTGCCACCCGAGAGCAAAATATGGCTTGCTTGGAAAACTTCTTCAGGTAAGCAAGGAGCAGTCAGGACAAGGTGACGGGGCACATAAAGGGGACAGGTCCAATTATGTAATTGGACCTGTCCCCTTTATGTGCCCCCTGTCCCCTTTATTTGCCCCCGCCGTGCCGGCGCTGTCGACGCCACATTGCCCTGACCATCATAACTGTAGGGTACTGGGAATAATCGTCGCCTGTGGAGGTGGTTTCGCCATCGGTGATGGTGTTAAAGGTGTTGAGCAGGTTCGATCCACACACCCGTTTTAGGTCGTTTTTCCGGCCCGAGGACTGCCTTCGTCATCATCGGCGGAAATGTCGGCCACGGCTTCCTCTGCATCGGGGTCCACTTTACGCCATTTTCCAATGACTTTGAGGGCGGATGTCGCGGCAGTTCTCAGAGAGTCAACCGATGACGACAACTGCTCAATAAGCTGAGGAACCGCCGGAAGGGCGCCAGATGATAGTGCCTGCAGCGCGCGCGCCGCTTCCTCCCTGACCATGAAATTCTCGTCCGCGAGCGCTTGGGTCAACTCTGCGGCGATCTTCTCCTGACCGCGAACCACATCGCCGAGCGAGCGGATCGCGGCGAGGCGGACCTCGGCCTGTGCATCCCGGCAGGCATCGAGAAGCACCTTCGTGGATGCGTTGATCGTGGAACAACTGCGTCCGAGCGAATCTGCGGCGCTGCAGCGAACGTTCCAAGACGGGTCGCGGGTAAGAGCTGAGATTCGATCGGCAATGCGCGCGTTCCACGACAAAGCGGATGCAAGTGCCTCCACCGCACCCTGACGTGCGGGCCAGTAGTCGTCTGCTGTCAGGGGCGAGATTTCCGCAAGGCAGTTGGCGGCCACCTCTTCGCGAGATGCACAAAGCCAACAAGCTTCAGCGCGGACAAAATCCTGCGGATCTTGTAGTGCTGCGCGAATCAGCGTTACCAGTTCATCATTTTCGAAACGGAGCTCGCCAATCGCAACTACGGCACCGTGGCGAACGACAGCGTCGTCGTGCTTCAACGCGCGGACGCAATGTACTTTCCACCCCTTTCGGTTCTTCTGGATCACACTTCGCGCAGCCGCCCGCGCGTCGGAATCCGCGGATACGACCGCCCTGAGCGTCGATATCAACTGCTCGGCGTCACCGGAACGCATGTCTCACCAATTGCCGGAGTTTACGCACAGAGGACATGCGGCCTGCTACCACGATCCCGACGCACCGGCGCCACTGCTGGTGCCACCGGAAAACACAGGCTGATCTTGCTCATCACTATCGGGCGGAACGCCATCGGCTTCATCCTCCTCTGTATCCGATTCCTCACCTGGCGCCGGCGCATCCGGACCGCCGGCGGCACCCATCCCGAATCCTCGGCTCTGTACCGCCAGACGCGGTGAACCGGATCGGCGTGATTGGAGGCGTCTACGGATCAACGATTCGCATCCGGCCAACGTAGGCTTTGATCTCGGTCGGTGCAAGAAGGCGAGGGGTTATCGACGCTCCAGACACGCTTTCCGGAAGACCTCAGGGCGTGGCACCCGAGAGCAAAATATGGCTTGCTTGGAAAATCTCTTCAGGTATGGAAAGGAGCAGTCAGGACAAGGTCACGAGATAGGAGGCCGAGAATGGGACCGAACGGCACGCCCGAGGGCGACGAGGAACTGATTCTGGCGTTGGCGGCCGGCGCGACGGTGCGGGAGGCGGCCGAGCGAGGCGGCGTCGGGGAACGAACCGTCTACCGCCGGCTGGCGGACGCCGACTTTCGGCAGGCCGTCAGCGAGGCCCGCGACCGGATGTTCGATGCGGCCGTCGGCCGCCTGGCCGGGCTGGCCAGCAGGGCGGCCGAGACGTTGGAGCGGCTGATGGAAGGCGAGAAACCGTCCGAGGTCCTGAGGGCCGCAAAAGCCGTGCTGGAACTGGGGCCCCGGTTGCGCAAGGCGGCTGACATCGAAGAGCAGATCGGCCGCTTGGAAGACGACGACGAAGAAGAGATCGACGGGATCGAAACGCCCGCGGGCGACGACGAACTGGTTCTGGCGTTGGCGGCCGGCGCCACCTTGCGGGAGGCGGCCGAGCAAGCCGGCGTCGAGGAGCCGACCGCCCGCCGCCGGCTGGCCGACGCCGGCTTTCGGCGGGCCGTGAGTCGGGCCCGCGGTCGGCTGTTCGATTCGGCCCTGGGGCGGCTGGCCGGTCTCGCGGGCAAGGCGACCGGCGTCTTGGAGCGGCTGATGGCAAGCGACCAACCGTCCGTGGCCCGCAGGGCCGCGAAAGCCGTCCTGGAACTGGGGCCGCGATTGCGAGAGTCGATCGAACTGGACGAGCGTCTAACTCGCTTGGAAGAGAAGGCCGACGAAGAGCCCCGCTGGAACCAAACGCCCGTCATCATCGACAACGGGTGGTACGGCGAGGAATCGACCTGAAGCCGCCGAAGGTTGAAAGGCGGCAAGCCCGGATTACTCCCACACCAAGCGCGAAGCGTGAGCGAGGGTCATGACAACTTCCCTCGCTCACGCTTCGGGTTAGTGTCGACGCAAGCCTACAGGGCCGGCGAATAATCTGCCCCTCGCCGAGACGGGCGGGGCAACGGTTGTCGTGGTAACGGATGAAGACCATTCGGTCTCAAGGCCGCGCAACCGTGGCGGCGAGATGCCTGACCAGGTAAGTCCGCGATTCACTCCACCCGCGTTCTGGCGAACGCGGCTACCCGCGACGACCCAGTGCTTTTGGGGTCGCGCCACCAACCCGCGTTTCTAGCTTTGACAAAGCCCCAGCCCACCCGCGTTCTGCCGAAACGCGGCTACGGCCCGTAGTCATGCCCGACGTGCGAACGCCCGATCTGCCAATGTCTGCCATTCTCTGCCAATGTCCGCCCCAACGTCGTCGGCACAGAACGCGATGTGATGCCCTGCGGCAATGGCGGCAAGATGCCGCCGCGACGGACTTGGCCGGCCAAAGTCTGCCAAAGCCTGCCAAAGCCTGCCAAAGCCTGCCAAGTTCTGCGGTCCGACGCGGCTGCGCGAAGGCTACCATCCCAGGCAGCATGCGGGCTCTGGGCCGCTGGAATAAAACAGCGTCTGCTGGTCGATGGGAACCTCCGGCCCGTCGCCCCGCTCGTACACGAGCCGGCCGTCGACCATGACGCCCCTGACGTGCGTGGCGTACTCGAACGGATCGCCGTCGTAAAGCACCAGGTCGGCCACCTTGCCGGCTTCCAGTGTGCCGAAGCGGTCGTCGATCTCCAGGATCTTGGCGGCGTCGAGCGTGATGGCCCGCAGCGCCCGGTCGAAGCCGAGCCCGTGAACCATCGCCAGGGCCGCCTCGTAGCGGGCCACGCGCGTCTTGGGCACGTAGCTCTCCACCCCGCTGGAAACGGCGATCAGCATTCCCCGGTCGGCCAGCGCGGCCGCGTTGCCCAGGAAGCTGTTGTACGTCTCCATCTCGCCCACGCGCTGCATCGTGGGATGGACGATCACGGGCACTTTGGCGGAGGTCAGCCGGTCGCCCAGCAGGTAGGCCTCGGTGGCCAACGCCAGGCGGCTCTTCAACTTGAATTCGTCGGTCAGCCGCAGCGCGGTCACCAGGTCGTCGGCCCGGTGGGCGGCGAACAGGGCCGGCAGCTTCTGGTCGAGCACCAGGGCCAGCGCCTCGAGCTTCAGGTTCCGGTCGGGCTGCGACGCCTCGTCTTTGGCCCCCTTGCGTTTCCGGGCGTAGGCGGCCGCTTCGCTCAGCGCCGCGCGCAGAACCGAAGCCGTCCCCATCCGCGTGCCGGGCTTGCGGTCGGGGTAGGATTCCTTCGGCGCGTCTCCCAGGTTGAAGAGCATCATCTGCGGGAAGCGAACGGCCATCGCCTCGGCGCTGATTCCATGCGTGCGAAAGACGCCCGTTTGCCCAGCCACCACGTTGTCGCGTCCGGGGCAGGCGTGGATGACGGTGACGCCCTGCTGCAGCAAGAACCGCAACAGCGGCTCGGCCGGATGAAAGGCGTCGAGCACGCGCAAATCGGCCTGGCTGGGGTCGGTCGTCTCGTTGGCGTCCTGGTCGGCCGAGATGTTGTAGGCGCCGTTGAGCGGCACCAGGCTGAAGGCGTCGATCAGGCCGGGCGTGACCACCGCCGCGCTCGCCACGGGCACATCCGCCGGCAACTCGAATCCCTCGCGCGGGCCGGCGTAGACGATCTTGCCGTCGCGGACGTGGACGGCGCCCCCATCGATGGGCTCCTTCGCCACCGTGTGCAGCCGGCCGGCGAGCACCACGAACTCTTTCGCGTCGGCATCGGGCTGGCGAGCTTCGTCGGGCGGCATCGGGGCCTCCGCCTTGGGCTGGGGCTCGACCAGCGGCTTTGCCTCCGGGACCTGGCGGTCGGCCACGGCAAAGCCGCCCGTCTGATACAGCCGCTCCTTGGCGTCGTCCAGGCGAAACACCCGGCGGCCCTCGATGTAGGTTTCCAGCACCCTCGTGTAAACGCTGAAGGGCTGGCCGCTGAGAACGACAAAATCGGCGTCCTTGCCTTTCTCCAGCGAGCCGACACGGTCGTCGAGGTGCAACGCCTGGGCCGGGTAGATCGTCACGGCCTTGAGAGCGGTCTGCTCGTCGAGGCCGCCGCGCACGGTGATGGCCGCGGTCCGCAGCAGAAACCGGCTTTCAGTGACCGGGTCGTCCGTGTTGACGTGGATCTTCACGCCGGCCTTGGTCAGCCGAGCCGCCGTCGATTCGAGATACTCGACGACTTCGGCTTTGCCCCCGGGGCTGTCGGGCAACGTGAGCGACACGGGCACTTTTCGCTTGGCCAGTTCGTCGACCACTTTGTACGACTCGGTGCCGTGCTGCAAAACGACCTCGAAGCCGAATTCGTCCGAGAGGCGCAGCACGCTGAGGATGTCGTCGGAGCGATGGCTGTGAAAATGGACCGTGCGCTTCTTGCCGATCGCCTCGACCAGCGGCTCCAGGCCCAGGTCGACGTCGGGAAGCGGCGCGTCTTCGCCCGCGGCAAGTTTCTTGCGGTAGGCGTCCCACTTGCGCTGATACTCGCGGGCCTTGGTGAACTCGCCACGCTGCAGGGCGGCGACCTTCATCCGCGTCGCGGGGGCCTGCTTGCGCGAGCCGTAGGCCCGCTTCGGGTTTTCGCCGTTGGCCATTTTCAGACCGCCCGGAACCCCTGGCGAAACCATGGCCATCTGCTCCACGGTATGGCCGCGAAGCTTGACGTAGAGCGTCTGCCCGCCGATCACGTTGGCGCTGCCCGGCATGATGTTGGCGGTCGTAATGCCTCCCGCCGTGGCCATGCGAATGCCCGGATCGAACGGGTTGATGGCGTCGAGGGCGCGGATGGCGGTCTGCACGGGGCCGGTGCCCTCGTTGCCGTCGCTGTTGGACGGCACGCTGGGCCGCGAATACACGCCCAGGTGAGAGTGCGAATCGACGAGTCCGGGAATGATCGTCTTGCCCGCCAGATCGACGCGCTCGGCGTCGGCCGGCACGGCCACCTGGTCGGCCGGCCCGACGTCAAGAATCTTGCCGTCCTGAACGACGAGCGTGCCGGGCTGAAAAGTCGTTCCGCTGGCCGTGTGGATCGTGGCGCCGGTGAAGGCAACCGTTTTTGCCGCCAGGGCCGGGGTTGCCAGGGACAAGCACGCCAACGTCGTCGCGGCCGCGGCAAGTCGCCGGCCGTGCGGGAAAAATCGCATCTAAACTCTCCGCGGGAATCGGGTTGTGGAGCTCGTTGTGCTTGCAAGTATAGCTCGCCCGAACCTGCGGTCCATGTCTTCCAGCCCTTCGCAAGAGCGGAGGGTGGCGCTGGGTGCGGACGCTTACGCCAGGGAATACAGGCCCTGCCCGGCCCGCTTGAGCTTGCCCTGTTTGACGAGCTCTTCCCAGACGCTGGTCGGGTATTGGTCGGGAGGCGTGATACCGGCGATCGACGAGCCGTGGCCGCCGCTCATGGGCCCGTGTCCAAGGCGTGAGGCATCGTCGAGTTGCGTCAGCTTCAGCCGCCGCTTGAAGGCTTTGAAGGCCGCCTTGAGCGTCTCGCTGGAAGGAGGAGCGGGAGAGGAGGGTTGGCTACCGGGAACGTCTGACATACGGGTTCTTCTGTCTTTTCCAAATTGCGAGAGTTCTATGGCCCTTGCGCGTGCAATCGAGCATCAACTATTGTATCTGCGACTCCTCGATTTCGGCGTATCGCAAATAGTGATAATTGCTGCCGGCCGATTCCGGCTCCAGTTCGACCTTGCCCGGACCATTGCAGTGCCTTCCGTCTGGCGTCATAAGAAGGCACCAGACGCCGTAGTCAATGTCCTGGCTGATGGTGCGACAGTGGGCATCGCAGAACGACACGTTCACGAAACCCTGATGGTTGCTCGAGGGCCGGGCACGGTTGATCGGCAAGGGGTGGGAGGGTCCGTTGATGCGCTGGGATGCATTCGGCGGTTGGTAAGGGGCCTTGTCGCTCGTGCTCGGCCACCACATGAATCCCAAGGCAGCCTCCACATCGCAGGCCGACAGGGGAGGAAACGAGTAGCTGCCCGCGTCGACCCTCTCGGAAAGCAGGATCGTCATCGATGCGCCGTCGTGGGTCAAAATGTAGTCTTGGCTGATCCATTCGAGCGGCGCGCCGACGCGGTTCTCGATTGCGTCGTGAAAATGGTTGAAGAACACGCCGTTCGCTCGCCAGTCCGCGGGGTATCCGGCCCGCGCCCCGTCGCCGGCCGACGCAACGACGTCCGCGCGGCCCGTGTTCGCCACGTAATTGCACGGCGGCGGAGCCCCAGGTTTCCCCTGACGATTCGTTGCGGCGCTGGGGCAAACCAGAATCTCTTGGTGGACCGTGCGAGGGTCGACTCCGCCGGCACGTGCCAGGCCGGGATTACGGTACAGGTTATAGATGTCGCTGCGTTCCAAGTACGGAAGCACGCAGACATGCCAGCTTACGCGGGCATCGCCGGCCTCGTGTTCACCGCGTGCCGGTTCGGCGGCTGGCACGGTCGCGAGTGAATTCAGATAGCCGGGGTAGGCGCCCCATGCACTTGCATAGTTTATGACGGCCAGCGAAAGGTTGCGCATGTTGTTGCTGCACATGCTCCGGCGACCCGGACTACGCGCCTGTTGTGCGGCTGGCAGCAACAAGGCCAGCAGGAACAGAATCACGCTGATGATCACCACCAACTCGACCCACGTATAGCCGTGGCGATGCTGAGAGCGCATGGCGACATGACCCGTATGTGGTCCGGGAAGCACAGGCCGAACATGCCTGCCAACAGCATTCTACCGCGACGATCAACCTTGCGCGTTGGCCGCAGGATCGCGCTGCATCATCCCGAAGATATTGCCTTCGGTGTCTTTGCCGTAGGCCAGCCAGCCGATGCCCGGAACCGGCATCTTCGGCAGGGCGATTTGTCCGCCGTGCCGGGTCACGCGACTTACGTATTCGTCGACCGAGGGCACGTCGATCGTGCAGACGTAGGCGATCACCGAGTCGCCGTTGATCGGCCCGCGCCGGCGGACCATGCCGCCATTGATGCCCGGCTGCTCGGCCGGACCGGTGCTGATCAGCCAGTAATCCATTGGGCCTTCCCACTTCGTGAAGGTCCAGTCGAACGTCTCCTGATAGAATTTGACCGCACGCTCTGGATCGTCCGCGTGGATCTCGAAATGCACGACTCGTGGCATGACGCGCCTCAGTAGAAAAGACGTGATGGCTGGAAGCCGACAAGCTAAGGCGACGGGAGGAGCGTTGTCAAACGGTGGCCTCCATTCCCTTTTAAGGGGCGAACCGGAAGGGTACGATGATTGTCCGTCGTAGCCGGGGTACGGTTGCTTCCGTATCGTGGAATCTCAGCTCTGAAACCCGCTTTCTCCCCCGTCCCATGCCCACGATCTCGCGTCTGGTACAAGCTCTTGAACCGTCCGCCACCCTGGCCATGGCCGCCAAGGCCAAGGAGCTGAAAGCGGCCGGCAAAACCGTCTACGATTTCAGCGTGGGCGAGCCCGATTTCATCACCCCCGAGCACATCCGCAAAGCGGCCACCGACGCGATGAACGCCGGGCACACGCACTACACGCCGGTCGGCGGCATTCCCGAGCTGCGGGCCGCAGTCGCCCGCCGCTACCGCGAACGGCACGGGCTGGAATACTCGCCGCAGCAGGTGGTGGTCTCGAACGGCGCCAAGCATTCGCTGCACAACGTCTTCACGGTGCTTTGCGATCCGGGGGACGAAGTCATCATTCCCGCACCGTACTGGGTGAGCTATGCCGAGCTGGTCAAACTGACCGGCGCGGTGCCCGTGATCATCGACACGCGCGAGACGGACGATTTCAAGCTCACGCCCGCCATGCTGCGGGCCGCCGTCACGCCCAGGACGAAAGTCCTCTTGATTTGCTCGCCCTCGAACCCCACCGGCAGCCTCTACTCGCCCGACGAGCTGGCGGCCCTGGCGGACGTGGTGCTGGAGAAGAACCTGGTCGTCGTCGCCGACGAGATCTACGAACGGCTGATCTACGGCCGACATCGCTTCGCCAGCTTTGCCACGGTGCGGCCCGACCTGGGCGAACGAACGATCACGGTCAACGGCGTCAGCAAGGCCTACGCCATGACGGGCTGGCGGATCGGCTGGACCCTGTCGCCGGCCAACGTGGCCAAGGCGATGGACACCTTGCAGAGCCAGGAGACCTCGAACCCGTCGAGCGTCAGCCAATACGCCGCGCTGGCGGCGCTGGAGGGCCCGCAGGAATGCGTCGACCAGATGCTCTCGGAGTTCAGCCGCCGGCGCGACTTCGTGCGACGCAGGATTGGCGAACTGCCCAAATTGACCTGCTGCGAGATGGGAGGCGCCTTCTACGCCTTCATCAACATCAAGGCCCATTTGGGACGCAGCTACCGCGGGGCACGGGTCGACAACTCGTCTCAGTGGTGTCTGGAGCTGCTCGCGCAACAGCACGTCGCGACGGTCATGGGGTCGGCCTTCGGGGCGGAGGGATACGCCCGGCTGTCTTTCGCGACCAGCCTCGACAACCTGGCTCAAGGGCTGGAGCGCATTGAGGCGTTTCTGGCGAGCCCGGCGTAGCAGAACCCCGGCATAGCAAAACTCACCCCACGAGGTCGGACACGAGCGAGTCGACAATCCGGGTTAAGCGATTCCCTCGAATAAGAGCGAGCCGACCCGGACGAGGGTGGCCCCCTCTTCGATGGCCGCCTCAAAATCGCCGCTCATGCCCATCGAGAGTTCGTCGAGAACGAGCCGGTCGGGCCAGGTCGAACGGAGTTGATCGCGCAGCAGACGCAGCCTCTCAAAATCTCGCCGGGCATCATCCAAGCTCCCTTCGCGCCCCGCCATGCACATCAGGCCGCAAATCTTGATCGATCTCATTGCAGCGAGCGGCCCGCCGAGCGGCGGGAGCTCATCGGGTTTGAAGCCGTGCTTGGTAGCGTCGCCCGAGACGTTCACCTCCAGCAAGAGCGGCACGGGAGGAAGACCCGCGCGGGCCGCTTCGGCGTCGATCGCTTCGATCAGGCGCAAGCTGTCGCCCGAGTGAAGCAAGCGCACGAGCGGCAGCGTGCGTGCGATTTTGTTGCGTTGCAGGTGGCCGATGAGGTGCCACTCGATCGTTTGCCCCGAGAGTGCTTCAGCCTTACGCCAAAGCTCCTGCGGGCGGGCTTCGCCCAGGTCGTGACAGCCGGCATCGACCAATTGGCGCGCGACGTCCGCGTCGACGTATTTGGTTACGGCAACGAGTTTGACTTCGCCGGCGGCTCTTCCGCTGCGCCGGGCCGCGTCGGCGATCCGGCCCCGGATCTGTGCCAGGTTCTCGCTGATTCGCGACCGCTCATTCATTCTCGTCCAGGGAGGCTTCGATTTCGATGAGCGTCTCGGGCACGCCCCGGCGGCTGAACCGGGCCGCCAGAAACTCGCTGATCAGGTTGTGCCCAAGCAGGGTACGGTTGCCGCAGGCGATCAACGAGCGATAAAAAAGCCACTGGCGGGTGCCGACTTGCACGCGGTAGCCGACCGCCGCGTCGTCGGGCTGGATTTGGCGCTCTTCGGCGACGGTGAGTTGCCGCCAGGTGATCGGCCGGCTGAAACGGCGCGGTTCGAGGTCGATGAACCAGGGCGCAAACAGGTTGGCGGCGCCGGCGGCCGACTGCCGCAACTCGACGACACCCGTTCCCGTGTGCAATTCGCCGCGGCTTCGGTCCCCCTTCCATTCGCTCAGGCCCAGCGGCAAGACCGTGGCCCGTCGCCGGCCACGTTTCACGAGCGCGGTTTCACGAGTCTGGTCTCCGCATTCGACCGAGACGCCCTCCGCCAGGGGCAGCGCCAACTGGTAGTCGATGACGCCTGGCGGTCCACCGAGAACCGCGTCGGCGATGAACACGAGTTGGTCTTCGCGGGCGAACACCAGGTGTCGTTGCACGCGAACGTCCCCCGTCAGCGACAGCTCGAGCTCCAGGTAATCGACGTCGTCGTCGGTGACCCAGCACGTGCTTTCCCATCGCGACAATGGCTCAAGCGGTGTGCCGTCGATCATCAGCCGCGGGTTGCAGTCGCCGCAGACGAGCAATTCGCCCCCGTAATCGAGGGCCAGGCGAAGCTGCGAACTGTGATAGTCGACAACCAGGCGCGGAGACGACCACGTCGGCCGAAGAACGGCGAGGCCGGCCTCCTCGCTGTTGGCCGAGGGCGAGGGCAGGCTGCCTTGCTTGGACGAAGCACGGCCGGCGATGCCTCCCCCGAGCACCTCGCTCAGCAGCTTCTGTAATCGAGGCTCGACGAGCCGGGCGGCGTTGCTCCACACCTGGCGCTGAACGCCGCCTTGCGGTTGGCCCTCATGGAGATGGCCATTTCCCAGCACGATCGAGCCGTCGCGGCGCGTGAGCCGGATAAGGCCCTCCATGAACTTCCGGTACCGCTCGTTTTCGGCTGAGTCGACGAGACCGCGGGCCCGCTCGGCTTCAAGCCATCGCGTCCAGCTCTCCAGCAACGATAGCGCGCGACCAAGCTGCCCCGCGCGCGGCGTTCCGTCTTCATCCGTGACGTCGCAGATCGATTCGCGCAGCGAGCGCGGGTCGCCGTCTGTCGCGGGAATGGACCCAGGTGATGTAGTGGACGGCTTCCGCGAAGAGCGCCGCAACGGCTGCGGCAGTCGGGAACGGGCTAGGGACATGTCTGGCCGTCGGTGGCTTCGTTGCGGAATAGAAGTTGCGCGCCGAGTTCCTCGTCAGCGGCGAAGCGTCAAGCCTAGCGACCGCCCGGCACGCTGACAAGGATCAGCGGGCGGCCGATGCCGGGCGTCTACACGCTTAGCGTTGGTCCGCCAGGAATTGGAGGTACTCCGCCTCCAGGTGGCGCAGATTTTTGCCAAAAATGGCCGTGAAATCGCTCAGACGCTCGCTGGCATCGTAACGGCTGAAGACGGGTCGCGCGGCCGTGCGGCCCAGCAACTCGCTGTATTTCTTGGGCCGCGTCTCGACCAGAAAAAAAGAAAAGGCCCAGGCTTCGGCGTAGGCCCGATCGACGTCCGACTGGAACAGGCGGTCGCCGGTGATAAGGTCGTCCAGGGAGTCGGCCGGACGGCTGGCGAGCAGGCGTTTGAACTGGGCCAGCCGGCCACGGTTATAGCGTGACTCTCGCGAGGTGCGGTGGGTCGAGTCCCATACCCCCTCGGCCTCGAACAACGTGCCCAACCCCTCCACCAGCCAGCGCGGCGCGGCGCCAAACCGCCGGTGCACGCCCGTGTTGAACGCCGTCTGGTGCGCCGCCTCGTGGATGATGGTGGCCGCATTTTCGTGCCAGTCTTCTGCCTTCGCTCGGCCGCCGCCGATGTCGAAGAGGCTGATGCGATTGCTCATGGGGGAGTAGTAGCCCAGCACGTTCGAGCCGATCTGCGCGCCGTCGCGACGGGCATACGCCAGAAAGTCGTCCTGGTTGCGGAACACGATCGCCACCAACGGAAATTCCGGCTCTTGAAGCCGCACGCCGCGCACCCGAAAGTAGTGTACGAACGAGCGGTAAAGATCCTCGAACCGTTTGCTCCAGTAGTCTCGCTGGCCCGGCGCGTGGGCAACGAGGTAGTGCCCCGTCCCGCTGATCTCGAACGCCTGGCCCAGTTCGCTTGCCAGCCGGGCGCGAACTTCCGCGGCGCTAAAGCTCTGAAAACTCGACGACGTCTGCCGCACCTTGCCGAGTTCGTCGGGCTTGAAGTTCCATACCCGGCCGTCGCGGGCCATGAGGATGTGGTCTTGCGACCAGATGAGCGGCAATCCCTCGATGTGCTTGCCGTGGAGATTGACGTCGAGGGTCCACTTCGGTTCGCCGGCGAAGACGCCAGAGGTCAGCAAGAGCACGCCGAGGATGAATCCCGATCGCATACGTTTGTGTTGATGGATGGCGGAGACGGAAGGGCGGAGCGAGTCCGACGAGAGAAGGCCCGATTTTGCGGTCGCCTGAAGCTTACTTCCGAGTGCTGGCAGGGCGGGCCGCACGGCCTTAGAATTCAGGATGTTCGCTCGCTCGACGCCGCCTTGCTGGTGTCGATGGCTGTTAGGGGGCGGACCGACTGAAACGATCGTTACCACCCGTCTCGCACGACCCGATTCGAGGAATGCGGCCATGCGCACGTTGCTCTTCCTGGGCCTTCTGCTGCTGTTTGCCCCGACCCTTGCGGCCGACGAGGCGGAAAAGGCCGACACAACCGCTACCGATGGCAAACCCGAAACGGAGGCTTCCGCGGCTGACGCCGATTTGGCCTCGGTCGTTCGTAAGCTGATTCGCAATCTCGATGCTGCGCAGAAAACCCGGCGCGAGGAAGCCGAAAAAGATCTGTTGGCCCTGGGCCCGAGGATTCTGGATCACTTGCCGGAGAACACCGACCGCATGTCGGCCGAGGCCGGCCAGCGTCTCGACCGCATCCGCGAGAAGCTGGAAAAGAGCGAGGCGGAAAGCACGCTCGAGGCGACCGCCGTCACGCTAGCGGGTGAAAAGCCGCTTGGCGAGATTCTGGCGGTGATCGAGAAGGAGACGGGCAACCATCTCGTCGACCTGCGATCGGAGTTCGGGCAGGAGGTCGGCGATCCGAAGTTGAAGGTCGACTTCGACAAGAAACCCTTTTGGCCGGCGCTCGACGAGGTGCTCGACCAGGCGGGGTTGACCGTCTATCCCTACGTGTCGGAGGACGGCGGGCTGGGCCTGACCAGTCGGGGCGAAACGCGCCTGCCGAGGCACGAATCGGCCGTTTACAGCGGAGCTTTTCGACTTGAAGGGACCGAGTTTAGCGCCCGGCGCGATCTGCGCGACCCGATGAGCCATACGCTCAGTCTGACGCTGGAGGCCGCCTGGGAGCCCCGGCTGCGGCCGATCGTCATCATGCAGCCGATGGCCGCGGTAGAGGCGACCGACGACAACGGTCAGCCGATCTCGGTTTCGGCCTCGGAAGGAGAGATGCAATTTCCCATCGACAGTGACATGAAGTCGGTCGAGCTGCCGATCCAGTTTCAATTGCCCGACCGCGACGTGCGGCGGATCAGTAGCCTGAAGGGAAAGCTCACGGCGCTTCTGCCGGGCCGCGTCGAGACGTTCCGTTTTGGCAGTCTCGACAAAGCGAAACGCGTCGATCGCAAGCGGGCCGGCGTTACCGTGGCCCTGGAGAGCGTGCGGAAGAACGCGGCCGTCTGGGAAATTCGCGTGCTGATGATTTTCGAGAAGGCGACGGGAGCCCTGGAGTCGCACCTCAGCACGGGCTGGGTAAGCAACAATTTTGCCGCTTTGGAGGGACCCGACAAAAAGACCATCCCTTACGCCGGCCTGGAAACGACCCGCGAGACCGAAACGGAGGTGGGAATGGCCTATTATTTCGATGTGCCCGACCTGAAGGGCTACACGTTCGTTTACAAGACGCCGACGGCCATTGTTAGCTTGCCGGTCGAGTATGAGTTGAAAAACCTCGACCTGCCGTAGACGGCTGAAGGAGACGAACGATAAAGTCACCGAGCGACGAAGAGAAGAACAAAAAGATGATAAGGTCGATCCGACGGCGAACGGGCGACAACGACTTGGTGACCGCCTGGTTAGCGGGCTACGTCCTGCTGGCGGCGACCGGACTGGCAAACAGTCATCTCTACGCCGCGGGGCCGGGCACCAAGCGCCCCGGAAAGGCAGAGACGCCGGCCAGGTCGGAACCGCCGGTGGCCGCCGTGGTTGGGGACGAGCCGGTCTACTGGGCCGAAGTCGACGACATTCTCGTCGCCACGCCGCGGGCCAAGGCCACGGGCCGAGACGCCGCAGCCGAGTTGCGCCCCGCCGCCCTGGAGCAGGCGATCAATCGCCGGTTGGTGGCCCGATACCTGGCGAGCGAGGGCTACGCGGTCGACGAAGCCGAGACCGACGACCTCGTGAAAGAACTGAAGCGAAAACTCGACGTGCAGGGGATCACCTTCGAGGAGTTTCTCGCGAAGCACGGTTTCAACGAGCTCATGGTGCGGCGCCGGCTGACCTGGGACGCGATGTGGGCAAGCTACCTGGCCAACGAAGCCGGCGACAAGGGGCTGGCGGATTTTTTCGAGCGTCATCGGAGCGATTACGACGGCCGTGAGTTACGAGTGAGCCATATCCTATGGCAGGTCAAAGCAGCGGACGGTGCCGATAAGGTTGCGGCCGCCGTGAAGGAGGCCGAAGAGGTGCGATCGCGCATCGTGGCGGGCAAGTTGTCGTTCGCCCAGGCGGCCGAGAAGTACTCCGACGGGCCGAGCGGCCGCCACGAGGGCGACCTGGGCTTCATTCCCCGGCACGACCGGATGACCGAAGCGTTTTCACGCGCCGCCTTCGACTTGAATGTCGGCGAAGTCAGCAAGCCGGTCGTCGATCAGTTTGGCGTCCACCTCATTCAATGCACCGACGTCAAGCCGGGCGACAAGACCTGGCAGGACGTGCGCCGCGAACTGCTGGAAGCATTTGTACGCGAGAGGTTCGTCGAATTGGCCGACAAGCAGCGCAAAAAGGTGACGGTGAAGATTCTCGACGGGAAGCCCTAGGCGGCCGCATCTATCGTCGCCTTTCGCTCCCGCGAAAGGGCGTTCTTTCTCGGAGCGAAAGACGACTTCGGCATTGCTTGCTAACAGAGCCTGGGCGCACTACCGCCGCGATATTTCCTGCCGCCGAGGTCTCGGCTTGCGGCGCAGCGCAACGACGCAAATTTCCTGGCGGTGGAACTGCAACTGCCGGGCGCGGGTGTAAGGAAAGCCCCACGAGCGGATGCGCCCCAGGTACTCGGAAACGTGGTCGGCCAGTTCCCAATCGAGCAGCTTCAAGGTGATGAGCAGGCCGCGCAACTCGACGCGGCGCGAGGTGGCGATCGATTCAACGGCGTCGAGCGTGTACTGCGGCGCGACGTTCATGTCGGCGAAGAGCCAACGAACCTCGCTGAATTCACTGCGGCGAACGTCGCCGGCCCGCTTGCGAATCTGCCGGAAGTTGGGATCGGCGGCCACGAGGGGATGGACGACCGCCGGATCGACGCCGATCACTTTCAACCCGTGACGCAAAAGCGCCTGACTCGCGCCGCCTGGCGAACATCCTAGTTCGGCGGCCTGCTCGCCCGGCCGGACAGGAAGCCGCGACCAACGGAGGGCCTGCTCCATCTTGAGGTAGGCGCGAGAAACGGCGTCCTGAGGAAGGGCAAGACGGCTCAAGCCGCCCGGCCGACGCGAAGTCCAACCGCTTGCCTGGTGATAGCCGATCCACCACTGGTCCGGCTCGACGAGCACACAATCGAGAACGAACTGGCCCGCTTTGGCCAGCGGTGGCGCTGCCCCCAGCGGCGGTGCTGAGGCCGGCCACAGACGGCGGATACAGGTTTCCGCCTCTTCAGCCCAGGGGGTGATACCTGGCTCGAAGCCGTGGTCGCCCGGCGCCGCGGTATCTCGCTGAAAGACGTGCAGCTTGTCGTAATGGCGCTCGCCGGCCAACCGCGCCATCTCGGCGACGCGCTCGTCGATGCCGGCAGCTTGCGTCTTGCCTAAAGAGAACCCATAGCTGCGCGCAAAAACGCTGCGCAGATTGAAATCGTCCTTTAACCCGTGATCGGCGGGGAGCTTGAATGTGAGAAAACCGGGACGTGAGTAGGCGAAGCGGAAATCGGGCCAGTTGCGAGCCAACTCGGTTTTGACCGCCCGCTCGGCACCGACCTGGCAAGTGACAAACAGGAAGCTCGGAGGCGGGGGCATAGCGGCGAGTCAGCGATCAGAATCAAGGCATTGTAGCAGGACGCAGCCGCCCGGCCGATGCCGGCCTGTCGCCGCAGCGTCGCCCGTCCCGGACTAAGGAACGGACCCGGCCTACGGCTTCTTCGCCAGGCCGCGCAGAACCTCGATCCCGCGGTCGATCGTAACGTCACTGGCCGCGTAAGAAATCCTGAAGTGCGTGTCGCGGCCGCTGAAGATGCCGCCCGGTATGATCAAAAGCTCTCGCTTGATCGCCTCCGACACAAACTGGCCGGCCGTCCCCCACGGGGCTTTGGGAAAGGCGTAGAAAGCGCCGCCGGGCGTGACGATCTCGTAGAGATCGCCGATGCCCGCCAGCAGCCGGTCTCGCTTGCGGCGGTAGTCGGCGATGTGGTCCGTCATGTCGACGTCGAGGGCCACGGCGCCGGCCCACTGCAGCGGCTGCGGGGCGCAGACGAACGTGTATTGCTGCAGCTTGAGCATGGCGTCGATGACCGCGCTGGGGCCGTGGGCAAAGCCGACTCGCCAGCCCGTGACGCCGTAGGTCTTGCTGAAGCCGTCGATAACGATCGTCTCTTCGTTGAACGCGGCTGGTGAAACGAAGGGCGCATCGTAGCAGAAAGAGCGGTAGATTTCGTCGCTCACCAGGGCGACCCCGTGCTGGGCGGCCAACTCGGCCAGTTCGCGTATCTCGGCTTCGCTGGCGACGATGCCGGTCGGGTTGCTCGGACTGTTAAAAAGGATCAGCTTGGTGCGCTTGGACAGGGCGGCGCGGACACGGTCGAAGTCGAGGCGAAAGTCGGGATAGGTGTCGATCAACACGCACGCGCCCCCGGCCAACTCGACGAGCGACGGGTACATCACAAAGTAGGGGTCGAACACGATCACTTCGTCCCCCGGATCGATCAGCGCGAGGATCGCCAGCACCAGCCCGCCGCTGGTGCCGCTGGTGACGAACACCCGTCGATCGGCGTGGCCGTACTCGGCGTCGATGCGGGCTTGCAGCTTTTCGCGCAGCACCGGCATCCCTTGCGTCACGGCGTAGCCGTTCTTGTTCGACTCGATCGCCTGGATAGCGGCCCGTTTGATTTCGTCGGGCACGTCGAAATCGGGCTGGCCGATCGAGAGGTTGATCGGGTTGCGCATCTGGCCGGCCAGATCGAACACCTTGCGGATGCCCGAACTGTCGAAATGCGCCATGCGTTGGGCGAGTTGCATTGAACGGCCGGGGTTAGCGGTGAATCGTAAATGGCAAATTGTAGATGGGCCGGCGCACGGGGTAAACCGTGAGAGCGCGTCCGGAGTGTGAGTTCGTTGCGCCTCGGGCGAGCATGGACCCCCGAAGTATTTGGATAATAATACTCTTCATGCCCGTCATTACGCTGACCACCGATTTTGGCACGGGTAGCCCGTATGTGGCGGCGATGAAGGGGGTGATCCTGTCGATCAATCCCGATGCCCAGATCGTCGATATCACCCACGCCGTGCGCGCCCAGGACGTGGCCGAAGGGGCCCTCGTGCTGGAGCAGTTCAGCCCCTGGTTCCCGCCAGGAACAATCCATGTGGCGGTGATCGACCCCGGTGTCGGCAGCGCGCGGAGAATTGTCTATGCCGAAATCGGCGAGCAGCGCTACGTCGCGCCCGATAATGGGTTGTTGAGCCGCTTGGCCCGTCGCCGGGAGCCCAGTAGAATATTCGCTCTCGATAACTCAGCGTTCTGGCTATCGCCGGTCTCGGCCACGTTTCATGGCCGCGACATCATGGCCCCGGTTGCCGCCCGACTGAGTCGAGGGCTCGACGCGCTGCAATTGGGATCTCGAATCGAGGAACTGGTTTCGCTCAACTGGCCGGAGGTGGTCATTTTGCCCCGCACAATTCGTGGCTCGGTCGAATTGATCGACTCGTTCGGCAACCTGATCACCGACATCACCGAATCGATGTTGGATGGTGCGCCGCGCGACGAATCGGTTCGCATTACCTGCGACGAGCACGAGACGTTGGGAATCTTTCGCACCTACAGCGATCAACCCCCTGCGACCCTGGTGGCGCTGGTGGGATCCAGCGGCCGGTTAGAGCTGGCCATCGTGGGCGAGAACGCTGCCGCGATGCTTGGCATCCGCACCGGCACGCCGGTGACCGTGAGCTGGTAGACCGCGTCGATAGCCCGTTTGCTCTGCAAGCGGGCTAAAGAAGGGAAGCAACGGTCCAAACATGATGAATGTCGAACCGCTCGATCTGAGCAAACTCAAGGTTCTGCCGCTAAGCGAGCGACGTAGCCTGACCAAGGCCGACGAGATTCTAATCGACCCCGACGGCGCGCCACGCCCCTGTCCCGACCGGGTCGCACCGCTCATCGAAAGCTGCGCTCGGCAAATCGGGGCGGCCCGGCAGCGCGGCGCGTCGGTGGTGTTGATCTACGGCGCCCATCTTCTGCGCAACGGCGCGGCACGAATTCTGGAAAGGATGATGGCCGCCGGCTGGCTGACCCACCTAGCCACCAACGGCGCAGGTACGATCCACGACTGGGAATACGCCTGGTTCGGCGCCTCGACCGAGAGCGTCGAGATGAACGTCGCCAGCGGCACGTTCGGCACCTGGCACGAAACGGCCACCAACATCCACCTGGCGATCATGGCCGGGGCGCTGGAGGGGCTCGGCTACGGGCGGGCGCTGGGCAAGTTCATCGCCAACGACGGAACGAGCCTTCCCCAACCCGGCGAACTGGCGGAAGCGATTCGCGCGCGGCCCGACGACCGGCTCACCGCGGCCCGCGCCGACCTGCTGCGAACGATGGCCGAGCAGCGATGGCCCGCGGGACCGATTGAGGTGACGCACCGCTGGAAACACGCCTCGATCCTGGCCCAGGCACACCGGCACGGCGTGGCCATGACAGTCCATCCGGGGGTCGGTTACGACATCATCTCCAATCACCCGGTGTTCAACGGGGGAGCGATCGGCCGCGCGGCCGAATGGGACTTCAAGCTTTTTGGCGGCTCGCTGGCCAAACTCGACGGCGGGGTCGTGCTCAACGTCGGCTCGGCTATCATGGGCCCGCAGGTCTTTGAGAAGGCGCTGAGCTGCGTCAACAACATGCGGCTGCAATCCGGCCTGCCGGTGATTCGCGACCTCAATATTTACGTGGTCGACCTGCAGGACGGCGGCGGATGGGACTGGAAGCAGGGCGAGCCTCCGAAAACGAACCCGGCCTATTACCTGCGGTTCTGCAAGAGCTTCTCGCGCATGGGGGGGGCCCTGAATTACGTGCAGTGCGATAACGCCCTGTTCGTACACCATCTCTACCGGGCGCTGGCAACAGGCTAGCGAGGATTATTCACCGGCCCGGTAAGTCCTTGGTCAAGCGAAGTCTAGCGTCGCTGCAGATCGTACTGCCGGGAGGCTAACGCCTCCCGCTCGCCGCGCCGGATTACCTTCGCAGCGCGCGGTCCGAAATGTCCTTCCGGCACCAGGCGCCTTCCCAGCGGATTGCTTTCACCGCCGTGTAGGCTTGCAGCTTGGCGGCGGCAATCGTGGAGCCGAGGGCGGTAACGCCCAGCACGCGACCGCCGTTGGTCACGACTTGTCCGGCCGCTGATGCCGTTCCGGCGTGGAACACCTTGACGTCGGGCACTCGCGCGGCTTCTTCCAGACCGCGGATCGGTTTGCCGGTCTGGTACTTGCCCGGATAGCCTTCGCTGGCCATCACCACGCACACGGCCGGGCGCGGGTCCCACTGCGGCGGTTCGATGGAGTCGAGCCGTCCGTCGATTGTGGCCTCGAAGAGTTCGACGATGTCGCTCTTCAGCCTCATCAAAAGCGGCTGGCACTCCGGGTCGCCGAAGCGCACGTTGTACTCGAGCACCTTGATGCCCTGGTTGGTGATCATCAAGCCGGCGTAGAGCACGCCGCGGAAAGGCCGCCGGGCACGTTTCATCGCGTGCACCGTGGGGACGAGCACGTGTTCCTCGACCCAGCCAAGCGTCGCGTCGTCGAGAATCGGTGTCGGCGAGTAGGCGCCCATGCCCCCCGTGTTTGGTCCCTTGTCGCCGTCGTAGGCCCGCTTGTGATCCTGGCAGGGGGGCAGGGTGACGATGGTCTGGCCGTCGCTGATCGCCAGCACGCTCGCTTCCTGCCCCTCGAGCCGCTCTTCGATGACGATCTGGTTGCCCGCCGCACCAAACTCCTTGGCCCGCGCAATTCGGTCAACGGCCTCCAGGGCCTCGGCCCGGCCGGAGCAAACGATGACCCCTTTGCCCGACGCGAGGCCGTCGGCCTTGACGACCACCGGCACGTCTTCACGTTCGCTCAAGAAGGTCGTGGCCCGATCGGCCGAGCGGAACACGCGATAGTCGGCCGTCGGCACGTCGGCGTGCCGCAGCAGGTTCTTGCAGAAAACCTTGCTCCCCTCCAACTCGGCGGCCGCCTTGCTCGGCCCGAACGCCCGCAGGCCAGCCGTCGAAAACACGTCCACGATGCCGGCCGTCAGCGGTTGCTCGGGACCGACGACCGTCAGAGCCACCTGGTTCTCGCGGGCAAACTTGATGAGTTTCGCGAAATCCTCAGCCGGAATATCGACGTTCTCCGCGTCGGCGGCGGTGCCTGCGTTTCCCGGCGCGACGAACACCCGTTCTACCCGCGGGCTCTGCGCAATTTTCCAGGCCAGCGCGTGCTCGCGCCCGCCGTTTCCGATGATAAGTACGTTCATGACGACGCCGAAAGATGATGCGTATGAATTTGGATGATGCCGCCCCTGATTTTACCGCGCCGGGCGAAAGGCAAAAGCGGAACGGACGATCTGCGTTTCAAGCTTGGGCGTTCGTCCGTGCGGCGGCGGCTCGAATTCGTGCGAGCACGTCGAGATACACTTCCAGGTCCAACCCGTCGACCGTTGCTTCGCGGCGTCGCGTGAGACCGTCGATCGCGCCGGCCTCGCGCACCAAGGCTTCGATCAGGTCCCTTTCACGGCGCTCGTTCCACGCTGTTAGTAGGTCGCGTTGCCCCCTCAGGCTCGCGACGCCGCACGCGAGCGCGTAGGCCCCCCAATTGCTGACCCCCGCCAGTATCGGAAAATCCACCGCGACGCGGCAGATGATCCGGCCGGCCTGATCGCCCTCAAGGGAGGCGCGCAGTAACTCCCACGGTATGGCGCCCATGCCGATTTCGTTGCCGCCGTCGCCGATGCCGACGGTTTTGACGCGGCGATCGCCGCGTTGGACCGCTTCGAACAGCCGGTGCGCCGGTGCCGTGAAGTCGTCGATCGCCAGTCCCCGCATGTTGTGGCAGACGTCGCGATGCTCCGGGGGCACCTCGGCCAAAAATCTCTGGAGCGGCGCCGGCCCGTCGCGACGCTGCGCCGCGAGCGAGTCTGGCGTGTGGCTGGGACCGACTCGCTCGATCGAGACCAGGTGGGTCAGGCGCTTCCCGATCGACGAGCCGAAGAACTCGTCGAGCCAGGCCTCTTCCTGATGCCCGAGAGGAATCTCAAATACCTCGGCATTCAGTCGGCTGAGCCGGCACCCCAACTGAAGCAGGGGCATGGCGTAGCGATCGGTGATGAGGACCACGTCAACACCCAATTCGCTCAAGGCACGAGCCAAGTAGAGGGCCCCCGGCGGCCCGTCCGTTTCCGCGGTCGGCGGATCGAAGTCGGCGATGCAGAACCCCGTGACGATCCCGACGGCGCCGGCATGGGAAGCCAGTTCGCTGGCGGCCCCCTCCAGCATCCCCGCGGCAAGCCCCCGGCCGTCGTGCCGGAAGCTTGCGACGCCGCGGCCCTTAGGGTCTTGCCGAATGACGGCCTCCAGGGCCGAGAAATCAACGGCCACGGTACTGCACGCAGGCTGGGATTCGCGTCGCTCCTCTCATCCGCCGCGGGCCGCCTTGAGCTCCGCATCGAGCGGTTTGGTGTTCAGACGGGCCGCGGATGCTGCATGAAGCAGCGACGCGGCGTGAACCAAGTCACCCTTGGGCTCGACCATCTCGAAGGCGGCCAGCACGAGGTTTCGCACGGGATCGTCGGGCGCCAGCCAACGATCGGCGAGATAATAGGCCATCTTCGCCGGAATCTTTGTCCATACGTATTCGAGGTTGCGTCCGTCGATACGAACCACGAGGTGGTCCTCGTCGGCGTCGACGATGGCGACCTCCTTTCCGGCGATCTCGATCGTTTCTGCCGCCTGCAATTTGGGCAGCGTTTTGCGAGCCGCGTCCCAGAACATCTCCACGTAACTCGTGAGCATCTCGACCCGGTTTACCTCAGCCAGCGTGTCGGTTGCCGTGGCTTCGATGGTTGCCTCGTCAAGCAAGTCTTTCGCCTTCGGCAGGTCGCGGTTGGCCAAGGCCGCGCGCACGTCCTTCAGCACCTTGGCAACCGCGGCGGCCTCTTCCGGATCGGCCTGGCTGGGCTTGGGCTCGGGAAGCGGCTTGTCGGGCTGGGCCTTCTCGGGCGAGGATTTTTCGGAGGGGGAGGCGGACATCGCCCCCTGTTCTTCCGGCTTTTCCATGCTCGGCTTGCCGCCGTCCGCCTCAGGCGAGGTGACGCCAGCCATCGACGGGTCGTCCATCGAATTGGGTACTGGCTCCGGGCTTTCGGCAGACTTCTCGGTTTCGGTGTCGTCCGGAGCGTCGCTACCGGTACGACCCGCGGCTGGAGCCGACGCATTCTTCGCGTTGACGGCTCGTTGTTCTGGTTGGGGCGGACGGCTACGGGGGTCGGGCGGCGTCGAGTTGGCGGGCGGCGTGTCGCCATCACCGGAATTCATCATCGCCACCGTCTCGTCGCCCTTGAAGTAGAACCACATCGCTCCCACAGTGCCGGCCACGACGACCGCCGTGACAAACAGGGCGGGCACGGGCGATGAGCGACGCCGCGCGGGCCGACGACGAATCGTCGGCACCCCCCCGGGTGAATGCGACTGCACCGGCACCACCGGCGCGCTCGCCACCGCCTGCGGCGGGACATAGTAGTTGGGCACCACCGGCGAGGCCGGATGAGCACCGGTACCCGGCTGTCCTGGAGAAGCAGGATAGGCTTGCGGCGCAAGGTAGACCGCGGCGTTAGGCAGAACTACCGGGCTCGGACCCGCCCCACGCGGCGAGGCGGCTGGCGGCAACATGTCCTGGATGTCGCTGGCGGCGGAAGTGGGCGCGGCCGGACCGCGGGCGACGAGCGCCTGATCGTAAGCACGCTTGGCCGTCGGCGTCATGAGCGTCATCCGCGCCTCGGCGAGTTCCCCCATCAATCGCTGGGCCAGCATGGCCTGGCTGCCGCTCAGGCGGGCCGCCAGTTGGTTCGACTGTCGCTGATAGGCCGAGTCGATCTTGGCGACATCCCCCTCCAGCGGTCCCAGGCCGAGTAGCTCGTAATAGCTGGGCGACGGACTGCTCGAGGTTACGCCCAACCATTCTCGGTAAGGGTTGAAATCTTGCGACATTCCCATTCTGCTCCTGTTGGGTCTCTTCGTGCTGCCGCCCCGGCCCGGTACCGTCGATCAGTTTTATTATGGCCCCCCTCACAATATGTGCAACGCCGGAGCCGACAACCGTTCGACGCCGGCACTTGCATCGGGGTTCCCGCGGCTTTAGCAGAAATCCGTTGCAGGAATCACTTGACCCGCGTGGGGAGGATGACCATCGGCACCCCGTCCCATTGCAGGCGGCGTTGCAGGGAGTAGGCCGTCTGATTGTGAAACAGCCTCTGCCACCAGGTATCGCGGTTGAACACAAGCTGCCCGGCGAAGAACACCACCTTCGGGAACCGCTTGGCGATTTCCAGGCAAAGCTGCTCCAACTCGTCGACCGCGTCGGTGCCGATCGACATGAACGACGTGGAGGGCATTCCCAATCGTTGGGCGAGGTCGACGTAGTTGCCCAACGAGGCGGCCGTGTGTTGCTCTAGATCGTCCACGGCGCCCGCCCCTTTGAAATTGCCCGAGTCGACAACGCCCACCGAGAGAAACACGAAGTTCTTGAAATAGCCGGGGGCGAACCGCACGGCGTTGAGCATCGTGTGGACTCCCAGGCCGCCATATCCGCCCACTAGGATGGCCGCGGTGGGTTGGTTGGGATCGGGCTCGCCCAGGTTGGGATTCCCCGTCGCGGTGATGTTTCCGAGCGTCGCGTCGAGCCGTTTTAGACGGCGCACGACTCCTCGATAGTACCGGCGTGTGCCGAAACAGAGCCCGACCAGCACCAAGGTCACTCCGAGCGTCACGTAGCCGCCCTCTTCAAACTTTTCGTAAACGGTGACGCACAAGATGGCGACGCACAGCACGGCCCCGAAGACGAAGAGCGCCAGCCGTTGTCGCCAGGCCGGATCCAAACCTCGACGCTGCCACCAGAGCCGGCTCATGCCGATCATCGACAACGAGAAGGTGAGAAACACGTTGATCGAGTACATGATCACCAGGCGGTCGACCTTGCCGTCGGTGTAAAGCAGCGCCGCGAGCGCCGCCAAGCCCATCAGCAAAATGCCGTTGTGGGTCGACAGCCGCTCGGAGAGGTTGGCAAACCAGTGCGGCATGAACGAGTCGTGGGCCATGTTGGCCAGCACCCGCGGCCCGTCGATGAACCCGGCCTGGGCCGCCGCGTACAGCAGAGCCCCCTCCGAGATCATCGTCGCCCAGAGCAGGACGCCTCCCACCCCATGCTCCGACAGGCCGATGTCGCCGATGAATTTCTCGGCGAGCACCTGGTTGAGGGTTTTCCCTCCTTCTTCGGCGTGCGTGATTCCAAGCAGCAAGTAGGCCAGCATCAGGCCGCCCGCCATGAACGCCAGCGAACAGGCCATGTAGAGCATCGTCCGCTTGGCGGTCGCCACGCGTGGCTCGCGCATCACCGGCATGCTGTTCGAGACCGCTTCAATCCCGGTATAGGTGCCGGCGCCCAGCGAGTAGGCTCGCAGCAGCAAGGCCAACATGCCCCAAAAACCGAAGCCCGGTTCGGCCAGTCCCTCCTGCACCTGAGCGGTCATTTCACGCGCTACTTCGCCCACCGAGGTAACGTGCAGAAAAAACGAACCTGCGATCAGCAGCGCGTGCGTCGCCAGGAATACCAGGAAGACGGGCAGGAGCGTCTTGACCGATTCACGCACGCCGCGCAGGTTGAGCACGATCATCACGACGATCGCCACCAACTCGCAGTACAGCTTTAGGTTGTCATGGGGGAGCCAGCCCAGCATGCTGAAACCGTGCAGATACTCCACCAGACGGCGTACATACTGGCCGAACAGTCCGTAAAGAGCGTCCCCCGCGGCGGCGATCGACACGGTGATGGTCAGGACGTAGTCAACCAGCAGCGCCGAACCCGATATGACGCCGGCCGGGCGTCCCAAGAGCTTCGACGCGACCAGGTAACCACCGCCGCCGCTGGGAAACTCTTCGATGATGTGGCTGTAGCAGCGCGAGATGACCAGCACGGTCAGCATGGTCGCCAGCGCCAGGAAGACGGCCAGATAGTAGCGGCCCTGCAGGTTGTTGAACGCTTCCGGAGGACCGTAACAGGAAGACGACAGTCCGTCCGCTCCCAAGCCCACCCATGCCAGGAAGGCGATCAGCGAGACGTGGTGGAAGATTGCCTGGTCGTGCAGATCGCGCGGCTTACCGACCAGCACGGTCTTGATCTTTTTGGCAAGCGACGGCTCCGTGCCGTCCGGACCGCGGAGTGTCGTCAGCACGCCCTGGTCGGCATCTGCCGATTCGCCCACCTCTTCGTCTGAGAAGGGAGCCGCGAGATCCTCCGTCGGATGCGCGGAGGGGAGAGGGCTCTTGCCGACAGGGCCGTTGGCGGAACCGGTTGGCGAGTCACCCTCGACTGCCTTCTCGCCCGCGGCGTGGTCTCCTCGACTGCTCATCGATACACGGTTACGAAAGAAATCCGGCCCGAACTGCCGCGTCGATTGCGGTCGTTCGAGCCGTTTGTATGGCTGAATTTAGGTTAGAGTTTTATTTGACGCAATGGGGTGCGTATTGTGGCAACGGACGGCGTCGGCGCGCAAGTTATTGTCGATAATGAACTTGTGGCGTCCTGCGGCGCGCAACACGTTACGGCGGCAGGGGTCGCTCGCTGAACAGGTAGGCCAGCAGGTCACGCAGTTCCTGCTCGGTTTTTACCAGCCCGGCGGGCATGGGGGAAATCGGGCTGGCCGACCGCCCCTCGATATCCGCCTTGACCACCGTTACTTTCCTGGCGTCAGGCAGCAATAGGTCGAGCTTCTGCTCGGTATCATTCACGACCAGGCCGGTCAGCGTCCGGCCGTCGGCAAGCGCCAGCGTGGTGCCGCGAAAGGGATCGGCCACCTGCTTGCTGGGGAGCAGAACCGACTCGACGACGTAGGTTTTTGTGAAGCGTCGGCGGAGATCGGCCAGGTTGGGCGCGCCGCCCCCCGCGTCTTCGAGCGTAATCCCGTGACACTTCGTGCACCCCAGCGACCCAAACAGCCTGCGTCCCTGCTGAACGTCGCCCAGGCCGGCCGCCGTCCAATCGACCGCCAGCAGTTCGGCCGGCACCTGGTCGCCGCCTTGGCCCGATTGCCGAAGCCGCTCGGCCAACGACGCGTCGGTTCGTTCGGGCACGCTGGCGACCACCCCGGGGGCTGCGCGAAAGCTCAAGGCGACGTCTTCGGCTGGCCGATCGAGCCGCAGCAACAAATCGTTGCTGCCCGGCTGCAAATCGACCGCGGCCCCCACGTCGGTCACGGCGACCGCACGCCCGTTGTGCCACACGCCTGGTTGGTCGCAGCCGGTCACCTCAACCGTCGCGGGCTGACGCGAGGCCGTCTGAAGTTGGAAATAGACGTAGACACGGGGCGTGGCTCCCCCCGACTGCGGCTCGTAGCGATAATGTCCTTCGTCTGCGTTGCGCTGCGTCCACGTGATCTTGTGCGATGAGGAAGCGTAGGTGGCCGCCAGGTCGACCGGTCCGCGGTCGGGTGGGGCGACCGTCTCCAGCACGAAGGACGGATCGGCCGCCGGTTCCAGCGACCACACGCGTTCGACCTTCCGCGGATCGAACTTTCGGGCTTCTTCGGCCAGCAGACGCTGACGCATGGCGTCGATGAGCGGCTCGGACTCTGGCTCTCGCAGGAGTGAAAGAAAATAGGCGGCCTGCTCCGCGACTCCGCCGCTTGAGTCGGCGAGTGAACCCACGAGCAGGTCGAAAAGCTGTTGGCGCTCCGCGGTGCGGGGCACCGACTTCCACCATTGGGCCGTGGTGAAGCTGCCGACACGTCGCAGGGCGCGCAAGTCGACCGGCTTATCCGCGTCGGCGAACGTAAGCGTGAACGAAGCGTTCCCCGCGTCGTAACTGAGCGGCAGCGAGTCCGGAGGCACGAAGTCGGTTGGCGGCACGGTCAGGCGAAAGCCGGTCGCGAGGACGGCCGCCCGACGCGTCGCCGCCTCGCTCGATTTCGCCAGCCGGGCCAGCTCCTCGATGGCTGCCCGCCGGGACAGAAGCTTGGACGCCGTTTGCCGCAGGTAGGTGTCGTCGCTTGTGGCGAGTCGAGCGACGGCGTCCACGGGAAACGAATCGTCGCGATCGAACAAGGCCGCCAGCGCGGCGAGTTGAACGCGGGGATCGCCATCGTCCAGCCCGCCAGTGAACACGGCAACCGGCGCATCGAGGTTGCGAAATTCGGCCAAAACCCGAATTCCGGTCAACCTCAGGTCGGCGCTGCGGTTGCTGGCCAGGGCGATCAGCATCTGTTTCGCTCGGGTTGACCCGCTGGCGGCCGCCAGCCAGGGCAGGTGGCGCAACGCGGGGTCGCCGTCGCCCGTCCTTTGCCATACGGCGACGGACTCGTCGAGCAACTTGCCGCCCCGACGAAGCAGTTCTTGATGAGCCACGACGCGGCGCTGCCAGCGCTCGTGCGACAGTTCCTGCCATAGTTGGTCTGCCGGAGCCGCCGCGACGGCGTAGGGTTGCAGGTCCGCTTGGGAAGCCGCCGCGTCGGACAACATCACCAGGTCGCTGTAGCAGTGCGGAGAACCGACGTTGCCGCCCAGGTAGAGCGAGGTCAACAACAGCCGTCCGTTCGGCGCGGCCGCGATACCAACCGGTCGGGCGAAATCGTGTCCCTCGACGAACGATTCTTC
The DNA here is from genome assembly GCA_035550375.1 of Pirellulales bacterium. Classification (GTDB taxonomy): domain Bacteria; phylum Planctomycetota; class Planctomycetia; order Pirellulales; family JAICIG01; genus DASSFG01. The sequence goes on from DASZPH010000047.1 coordinate 38,313, forward strand.
CCTCGTCTCGAAGCTCGCGCCACGCGGAGCGAGCGGGCAGCGGTTCACGGTCATCTGATCCCAGCGGGCCATGAGGAGCGACCCCCCGCGGCCGTTTTCTCCGTCAAGCCAAGCCAGGTCACACGGCACGCCACGGCCGAGCGCCGCGGTAAGCGGCTCGACCAGGTCGAATCGGCGCGGGCTCTTTGAGGCCATCCATCCGCGCGGCCAGGCGAAGTCGACGTGCGGTGTCACGTGCAGCAACCGGGCCGGCGCGTACAGGTCGGCCCGGCTCTCGTGGTCGTTGTCGTTGGTGAACAGGTTCCATTGCGTGTCGAACGCCAGTCCGACCGGCCCCCGCAACCCGGTTGCCACGACACGCACATCGCTGCCGTCGGGACGGACCCGCAACACGGCACCGGCCCCCGTGTACGGCACCTCTTTGCCTTCGGGACCCGCGTAGAGCGTCCAGTGGCCCCAGTGGTCGGGCCGGCTCCAGTCGCCGTAGTTCAAGAGCGGATCGCCGTGAGTCAGATAAAGATCGCCTTCCGGTCCCCAGGCAAGGCAATGAAAGCTGACGTGCAGGTCGAGCGGCAGGCCCCACAGAATGCGCTGCGGCTTGACGTGCCGCTCGATTCGGCCGCGTGGAAACCGGTACAGGGCGTTGTCGGAGAGCACGTACAGGTCGTCGCCGCGAAACTCCAGACCCATTACGATCGAATCGGTGGGCAGCCGGCACACCTCCTGACGCAGTTTGTAGTTGCCCGCCTTGTCAGGCTCAAACAAATAAACAGCCTCGCGGGCTCCCACGAAGGCGCGCCCTTCGCTGTCGACCTTGACGCCCAAGTAAGCGTCCTTTCGCGACCGATCGATCAGGTTCACGTGTAAGCTCGAATCGACCGGGCTGAAGTTGATCGGGCTTGTGGGAATGATTTCTTGCGGCGCCGGCGCCGCCGCGGCGAGCCGGGCCGTGTTTTTTAGCTTCGATTGATCCTCGATGTTCCCGCGTGTGGAGTTGTCGAAGAACCAAAGGCCGATCGTGCTTTCGTCGGCCGAGGGGGGCGTCGCGCCACGATTTACGTTCTCTCGCAAGCCATTTGTCAGCCGCACGTAGGCCAGTTCGCCGTTACAACCCAGGCCACCTTCGACCAGTCTGCCCATCGCGAAGCCGCCGGGCGCGGTCGCCTGGCCGGTGTGCTCGACGGGTTGGTCCGCCACAACCTCTCCGTCGGCTAGTAGTCGAACGCGGCTTGGTTCAAGGAGCATGGCCACGTCGTGCCACATTCCGTCGCAAATGACCCTTTGCGAATGCACGTGGTCTGGTTTCATGCCGGGCAAATAGGCCGTGAGCGTGCCTGTCCCGGCCATGCTGAAGATTTCCCAATGGGTGCCCGACTGTTTGGTGTCGTTGGCTACAAGGATGTTGTAGCCGTCGCTGGCGGCTAGCTTCGTGCGGCACTCAACCGTCAAGGGCGGCTGCCGATACTCCGGCTTGCCGTCGGCGATCCGGCCGGGAAATTGACCGGCCGGCAGTGCTGGCAACTCGCCCACCGGGGTCCGTGGCGTGGGTTTTGGCCCGGTCGCTTTGCCCTCAAGCTGGGCGACAAGCCAGTCGAGACCGTCGAGGTTGTCGAGCAGCCGCTGCTCCGCGTCGTCCATCGTGTGCCCTAGAATGCCGATCGGCCCGCGATAGCCGCTCTCACATATCGTGCGCAAGAGAGCCAGATCGACCTCGCCCTCCCCGAGCGGAAGGATCTTCTTGCCGATACGGTCCCCCTCTCGCGCCATGCCGTTGAGATTGAGCGCGAGCAGGTGCGGCAGCATCTGCTTGAGCAGGGTTTCGAGGCGATCAAGATGATCGTGACCGTGGTGCAGGTTATAGACGAGGCCCACGTTGGACATGCCGAGCTTGTCGATGACAGCCAGTTGGTTCTCCGGTTCGCCGAACCAGCCGCCGTGGTTATAAAGAGCGACCTGGCAGCCGATCTTGTGGGCCTCTTGAGCAATCGGCTTGATCGTCGCGACGGCCGCGGCAACCTTTGCCGACTGGTCGCCTTGCGGTGCGGGATCGCCTATCGTCACCCACAACTGGGTGCGGATCTTGTGCCGCTTGAGCCCGTCGAGAAGCGCCTTCGCTTCCTCGTTCAGTGCGGCGGGAAACCAGACCGCGTCGAGCGAAATGCCGTGCGATTCGAGCGTCGTAAGCTCTCGCTCAAAAGTTGGTAGATGCTCGGTCCGCCAGTCGTAGGCGAATCGCCGAAAGCCGAGCCGCTTGAGCATTTCGGCTCGTTCCTCAGGCGAGCGCTTGCGGCTGTCGAACGGCACGATACACCAGGCGACGAGATTGTCGCGGGAGAACAGTTCCGGACATTTGTTTTCGGCGGTCGCCGGCACGGGCGATCCGACGACGAGGCAAGCGGCCACCGCGGCCAGGAGGAAAACGCGAAGAGGCAGGGTCATGGGCGGATATCTGTGAGGCGGGAAAGTTGCGCGGCAAGCGTCACGCAGGAAAGCGGCTTCCAGCTTACACGAGGAATGCCGTCGACACACGGCATCCGCGCATTTTTGAGTGTGCCCCAAACGGCAGGTGAATTCGTCGACGGCCTCCGGGCGTTTAGAGGGCGCCCGCTGCCCCGTCGGTCGCCTGCTCGACCAGACGGCAGGCGAACTCGTCGTAGGTCATTCCGGACGCCCGAACCTGGCGGGCCAGCCCGGCCGAGGGGCTGACGTCCGGGTTGCCGTTGATTTCCAGAATGTAGGGCCGGTCGGCCGCGTCGACGCGCAAGTCGACCCGCGCGTACTGGCGGCAATCGGCCAGCCGAAAGGCGGCCAGCACCACCCGGCGAATTTCGTCGGCCAAAGCGGGCGAAACGTCGGCGGGGCAACGGGCCGGCGTGCCGCCGTATTCGGGGGCCTCGCGCGTCCACTTGGCGTCGTAGCTGACGATGGGGGCGATGCCCGCGATAAACTCGATTTCCGCCAGCGGCAAAACCTGAGGCTGCGGCAAGGCCAGCACGCCGGCGCTGAATTCGCGTCCCTCGATGTACTGCTCTACCAGAACGTCGCCGTAACGCTCTTGAACGCTGAGGATCTGACGTTCAAGCGCCGGCAGGTCGGAGACGATGCTCTCCGGACCGATTCCGAGGCTGCCGTCTTCGTGGGCCGGTTTCACGATCAGCCGGCCGTCGGCCAGCCGCGACCTGAAGCGATCCGCCGAAACGGGCTCGTCCCCGGCGACCAACTGGAACAGGGGCGAAGGCAATCCGGCCCCCAACAACATCCACTTGGTGAGGGCCTTTTCGCGCACCAGCGCCAGGCATTTTGAACCGCTTCCCGTAAACGGAATACGCAGGAGCTCCAAGATGCCCGTTACCTGTCCCTCTCCCGCACCGACGCCACCCAGGCCTTCAAACAGATTAACAACGACCTCGGTCTTGAGGGCCTGCAAGACGCGGATTATCTCGTGCGGGTCGACCCCGACGCCCAGCCTCGCTGGGCGATGACCTCGTTTAAGCAGCGCCGTTTCGACCGCCTCGACCGCTTCCAAGACGCCCGCCTCCGCAAGATAGTCGGGGTGGTCTTTCGGCAGCGACGGCTCGTTGTAGAGGATGGTGACGTTCATGGTGAGTCGGACGTTACCGAATTCCGATCCTCTCCATGGCGGCACTGAGAATCCGGCCGACAAGCTGCTCGTGGCTGATGCCGACGCCGCGGGCCAAAAACACGATGTCGCCCGAAAACGGCGAGATGCCGGGCAAGGGGTTCACTTCCAGGAAATACGGGACACCGTTTCGGAGGCGGAAATCGAACCGGGCTACATCGCGGCAGCCGAGCGCCTTCCAGGCGGCAAGGGTCGCTCGGCGGACGGCTTCGGCATCGTGGGAGCCGATTTGGGCGGGGCTTTCGTAGATGAGATGTTGCTCCCAGTGCCGCTTGACTTCGATGCCATAAATGAACGGACCGTCGCCGGGCTGTCTCGGCAAGATTCGCATGATGCCGAGCACTTCGGGCGGACGATTGCCGACGACGCCCACCGTCAGTTCTTCACCTTCGATAAACTCTTCGACCAGCAGCGGCTGATGGTAGGCCGCGGCCAGCCGTGCGACGGCCGCTTCCAATTCGGACCGGTTGTTTACGATGCCGCTGCGCAGGACGCCTTTGCTAGAGCCTTCGTAGTTGGGCTTGACGATCAACGGCCAGCCCAGCCGGTCGATCTGCTGGGAAACAGGGGCCAAGTCTCCTTCTTCTACCAGCGCCCAGCCGGGAGTAGCGATACCCGAATGCGCGACCAGCCGTTTCGCGCACTCCTTGTCCAGCGTGGCGGCCAACGTCAGGGGGTCGGAGCCGGTGTAGGGAATGCCCAGCATTTCCAGCACGGCCGGAACCCGCGACTCCCGTGTGCGGCTGATTCCAACGCCTTCTGCGATGTTGAGCACGAGATCGGGCCGCGGCCCATCGAGCAGCCTACGGAGCATCGGCTCGCCGTCACCCAAGAGATCCGCCTCATGCCCCAGCGATCTGACCGCGTCGGCCAAGGCCGCGATCGTTTCGGGCGAGTCGAATTCTTCTTCCAGGTCGGTGCCGATGAACTCGCCGGAGGGCGAGCTCTTGGCGGCGCCTTTCATGTTGAACGTCAGTCCGATTTTCACTCATGCTTCCCTGAAAATGGAGGTCCACCGGCCGCTGATGATAAACGGCGGACGGGATCGCCCGATAGGCCGCGCCGGTCCGCCGCCTGCCTCGGTGTCGTCGCCGCGCAATGATAGTTAAAGGGTATGAGCACGTCTTTCGCAAGGAGGCCATTGCTGTGTCGATCGAGCCCACGACTTCCACTACGACCCTGCTTCACAGCAAGCGTCTGAACGCCGGCTGAAACGCGGCGATGTGGTACATGTCCGCGCTGGTGCCTGGTACCCCATGTATCCCGATTTGCCGATGGGGGTTGGACAGGCACCATCGAACAGGTGCAACGGCATAGGGAACGCAAGCACCGACGCTGCTGGGTTCACTTTCTCACCTCGACGACCGAGCGTCTGCATCACGTCTACTTAGATCGCGAGGAGCGGGACAACGATGTAGGCTACGAGCCGTGGGACAACTGGCTGCCTACGGAGCTGCTTGAGCCCCGTCACGGGACGGGCTGGGAAGGCCATCGTCCATGCGCGGACGCGACGGAGTGCGCTGCGACTATCAAACAAAACCGCGGGCCGGATCGCCTCCGGCCCGCGGTGCTTTCGTTGCAGTTTGGCCAACCAGCCTTATGAGAGCCGGTCGACGATGGGCAGGCTGAAAGCACCTTCGCTGGCGCCATTCGCCGTCACCCCGGCTGTCTCCACGAGGGAGAGGGAGTTACCGTTGCCGTTGGCGTGCCCGTTGCCATTCACGCGGCTATGGCCGTTCTTGCCGTTTCCATTGGCGTGCCCGTGGCCATTGCTCTTGCGGGGCTCTTCGGCCTCGTGCTCCTCGCGGCGGGCCATGCGACGGTTGCCGACGGGAATCAGGGCGCCGCCCTGAGCGCCGAGCAGGCCGCTGACGCCCAACGACGAGTAGTGACTCTGCTCGCCGCCGTCCTTGTCTTCAGGAGCGTAGCGGAAGAGCAGGCCCTCGTAGTTGCGCAAGATCACCGCGTTCTCGCTGGCCGACACCAGGTAGTTCGGCATGAGCGGAATCTTGCCCGCCCCGTGCAGGCCGTCGACCACGTAGGTCGGCACGCCCAGCCCGGAAACGTGGCCTCGCAGGCCCTCGATGATCTCCAGCCCCTTCCACACCGAGGTGCGGAAATGGCCGGCGCCCACCACCGGATCGCAATGGAACAGGTAGTAGGGGCGAACCTTGATCCGCAACAGGTTGCGCACCAGGTCGCGCATCACGGGGACCGAATCGTTCACTCCCTTGAGCAAGACGGCATGGTTGCTCACGGGCATCCCGGCGTTGACCAGCGCCCGGCAGGCGCGTTCGGCCTCCGGCGTGATCTCGCGGGGGTGGTTGAAGTGCGTTTGAATCCAGATTTTGCCCGCGCGCCGCAGCAAGTCGACCAGATCGGGGTCGTACAGTCGCTGGGGAAGCGTGACGGGCACGCGCGTGCCGATCCGGATGACGTCCAAATGCTCGATGGCCGCCAGTTCGTTGACGAACCAGCGCAGCTTGGCCATCGGCAGCGTCAGCGGATCGCCGCCGGAGACGATCACGTCGTGCACTTCCTTGTGCTCGCGGAGGTACTGCACCATACGCTGGTCGTTGTGGCTGGGACCATCCCAGCCGTCGCGGTCCATGGTCACCCTCTTACGGGTGCAGAACCGGCAGTACATCGTGCAGACGTGCGTGGTGACCATCAGCACCCGGTCGGGGTAGCGATGGGTCAGGCCAGGCACGGGCGAGTCTTTGTCCTCCTCTAGAGGATCTTCGAGTTCCAGCCCTGATTCGCTCGTCATTTCGGCCGTCGAGGGGACCGCCTGCAACCGGATCGGGTCCAGAGGGTCGTCGACGTCGATCAGAGAGAAGTAGTAGGGAGGGATGGCCAGTTTGTACTGGGCCTCGAGGGCTTCGAGGGCTTTTACGTCGGCAGGAGCATGAGGCAGGAGCTCAACGAGCTGAGAGGTGGTGCGAATCGCGTTCTGGCGTTGCCAGCGCCAGTCCTCCCAGAGTTCGAGAGGAACGTCTCTCCAGTGTGGGTGCCGACGGGAAGAACTTGGAGGCTCTTCGGACTCTTCCAGCGTGACGCCAGAGGCGGTGGCCGCGAAAGAGGCGGCGTCGAATTGGTTCATTGGGTGTGAAACCCTCCTCGGTGGGAACGTGCGCTCCGGCCGGCCACGGGCGTAGCCTGAGAGCCGGATCCGCGTGCTTATACCATCGGTCTTTAAAACCGACAAGTATTCTTTAGTCAAGGATTTTCAAAATTGCGTCGTGTCCGTCGGCCGGCCGGCAGCCTCGCGGTTCGCCGACGCTTTCCGTCGTCCCCGGACGCGGCCGCTGGGTCTCGATCCAGCCTTTGAACTCCTGGTAGCGCCTCTCAAGCTTCGCGTGTTCCCTCGCCAGGTCGGACCTGAGCCACTCCAATTCCTCCCGGCGGCGCAACAGCCGCGCGGCGTCCTTCTGGTAGCGGCGGGCCACCCTCTCGTGCGCCGCGCGCAGCGCCTGCTCCGCCGGCTCCACGCCGAGTGAAGACCGTAGCTGGGCCTGCAGCTCTTGGGTGGCCAAGTGCAATTCTAGCGCCTCTCCGTGAATTTGGGAGATTTCGTCGTGGAGCTGTTCCAACGTGCGCCGACGGAGGTCGATCTCCTGGCTCGCCCGGCCGATCGCTCTTTTACGCTCTTCCCATTCGGCTCCGCAGAGGGCCTCGTCCGGTGAGCCGTGCTCCGATTCCAGGGTCAAGCCGGCCGGCGGTACGGTGGCTTCTGCCACGTGGCTTGAGCCGTCCGCCCCCGCGTCGTGTTCCTTGAGCGTCATCTCGCGCGCGTCGAGGCGCGCTTCGCGCTCGTTCAGCTCATCGTTTCTTTGGGCCAGCCACGCTCGCGCGTCGCGGACTTCTTGCTCGAATTCGGCGATGCGAGCGTTGACCTGCGCTTCGCGATGCTCCAGTTGTCGCTCCCGCTCGCGCAGGTGGGCCCCGAGTTGGTCGGCCTGGGCCTGAAGCTGCACCACGCCTTCGACCCGCACCAGTTCGGTGATCGCCTGCTCGACCGGCATTTCTGCCAGCGGTATCTCCGCCAGGGGAGGCAGGCTTATCGCATCGCCGATCGAATGCGCCGCGTCGACCCGTGTCTCGGTAAGGGGCAGCGCGCTGCCGTCGGCCGCGAGTTCTTCCAGCGCGATATCACGGGTCTGAGGCATGGTCTACCGAGCCGGTTCCGGGAACGGCCGGGCCCGTATGAACGACTTCTTCCGTACAATCGTTACATTTTGCCGAAGACCACTATCGACATAGCCGGCGCGGAAATTGAGAAGAAGAACTCAAACAGCGGGTCGCGGAGAAAGTGCGGGGGCTAGGCCTGGGCTAGGCCCGTGCTCGGGCAGCCGAAGCCGCCTCAGCCCTTCACCGCGTCCAGGGAGCGCTGGAGCTCTTTCTTGGGCTTCACACCGACGAACGTATCAACCGGATTTCCCGCCCTGAAGACCATCAAAGTCGGGATGCTGCTGACGTTGAATTTCTGGGCCATCTCGGGGCTGTCGTCGATATTCAACTTGCCTATCTTCACCGACCCGGCGTATTCGGCGGCCAGTTCCTCGACCAACGGAGCGATCATCCGGCAGGGGCCGCACCACGGGGCCCAGAAGTCAACCAGTACCGGCTGGCTAGAATCGAGCACCTCCGACTGAAAGTTGGAATCGGTGAATTCCAGAACGTTGCCAGCCATTAGAATCGTCTCCTGTCAGTGCTAAGCCACTTGGAAGTTACGGAATTATAGGGGGATGGCGGGGGGTGTCAAATCGACGTCTACACGTGTGAACCTGGCTGGGAAAGCCGGCTGATAGACGAATTAGGCCGTGTTTTTCCGGGGTCCGCGCGGTCGGCGGTGGCACCGGGTTGGGTGGAGTGTCAGCGAAACGGCAGCCTGTGTCGGCCGGGTCCCTCGGGTTTGTTTTACCCCTGCGTCGCCCTCGCCTCTCAATGCCTGCCGGAAGTCGAGAAGCTGTCGGCGAAATCGATCTCGCAGTGGGCGGCACAAGCGGGGCCTTGGCTCATCCAGCGGCTACAGCATCACGAGGGACCGTGGCGGTTGCACGTCTTCCACGTGCCCGCACCCGACCGGGCGGCGACCTCCGCCCGGTGTCGCCTTATCGAGCAGGCCATCGAATCGCTGCTGCGTAAGAAGCAGCGGCGGCTGCTGCGAACCTGGCGTCGGGAAAGCGAGGCGAAACGACAGTCGGATGAGTGGCTGGTGCAGGTCGGACTCGAAACGCCCACGCAGGGCTATTTGTCGGCCGCGACCGCGGATGAGTGGTGTCGTCTGCGGCGCTGTATCTCTCGCTACCCAGGTGGCCAGGTCGAGGTGCCGGCGGACCGGCGAGCTCCCTCTCGCGCCTTCGCCAAGCTGGCCGAGGTTGAAACCCGGCTGGCCCGGCCGATCGGCCCCGCCGAGACGTGCGTCGATCTGGGGAGCAGCCCGGGCAGTTGGGCTTATTGGGCGCTCTCACGCGGAGCCACGATTGTCGCCGTCGATCGGAGCCCGTTGCGGGCCGATCTGATGCGCCACGAAAGGTTGACCTTCGTACGCGGCGACGCCTTTCGCTATCGGCCTACACAGGCGGTCGACTGGCTGCTGTGCGACGTCATTGCCTTTCCCGGCCGAACCATCGAGCTGGTGGAGCGGTGGCTGGCGGAAGGCTGGTGCCGCCATTTTTGCGTGACGATCAAGTTTCGCGGTCTGGCCGATTACGACCGGCTCGAGCCGCTCAAGGCAAAGCTCTCGGAAATGGGTCACGACTTCTATCTGCGCCGCTTGACCTCGAACAAAAACGAAGTGATGGCTTTTGGCACCGCGGCGGGGGCAGGCGAACCAATCTGCGGCGGGCTTTAAGAAACTCCGCGGGCCTCTCCTGCTCGCCCGGCAGGGGCGGCGCGACTAAAATGACACCTATGGTCGCGTTGACGAACGAACCAATCGATGTTTCGGCGGTGCTTCATCGTGTGCAGTCTCCCTTGGCGGGTGCCGTCGTCCTGTTCCTGGGAACGACACGCGAGATCACCGGCGAGCGCCGCACAGAATCACTCGATTATGAGTGTTATCCCGAGATGGCGGCGCGCAAGCTCGAAGAGCTGGAGGTCGAGGCCCGTCGCCGCTGGCAGCTCATCGAATGCGCCGTCGTTCATCGTCTGGGGCACTTGGAAATCGGCGAGCCAAGCGTGGCGGTCGCGGTGAGCAGCGCTCACCGGCAGGCCGCTTTTGAGGCGGGGAAATGGCTGATCGACACGCTGAAACAAACCGTACCTATCTGGAAGAAAGAGAATTGGGCCGACGGAACGACCGAGTGGGTTCATCCGGGAGTAACCTCGGAAACATGACGATAAGCAGCCCAACCAACGCGCTGGCAGCCCGCCTCGATGGCGACCCGCATCGGCCGCTTGTCGATACCTTCGGCCGCGTCCACCGCGACCTACGGGTCAGCGTGACGGATCGCTGCAACATCCGCTGTTTCTACTGCATGCCGGAAGGAACGGTGCGATTCAAGCCACGCAGCGAACTGCTCACGTTCGAGGAGATCGAACGTTTCGTACAGGTAGCGGTTTCGCTGGGGACCGAAAAACTCCGCATTACCGGCGGGGAACCGCTGGTGCGGCACGAGCTCCCGGCCCTCATCGCCCGTCTGAGTGGCATCGCGGGGATCGTCGATATTGCCTTGACCACCAACGGGGTTTTGCTTGCCGAACAAGCACAGGCGCTGCGAGAAGCCGGCTTGAATCGGCTGAACATCAGCCTCGACACGCTTCGGCCAGAGACGTTTTACAGGATCTCGCGACGTGACGGTCTGGACCGGATCCTGGAAGGAATCGCCGTGGCTTTGCGGGTCGGTTTCGACAAGATCAAGCTTAATGCCGTGGCCATCAAAGACCTGACCGAGCCCGATGTCATTCCGCTCGCGCGGTTCGCCCGGCAGTATGGACTGGAACTGCGATTCATCGAGTACATGCCGCTGGATGCCGATGGCAACTGGTCCGACGACCAGGTGTTGTCCGGCACCCAGATCTTGGAGATGCTCGAGGCGGAGTTCGGCCCGCTCGCCCCCTTGCCGGTGGTCGACCCCAGTCAGCCCGCCACCGATTACCGCTACACCGACCAGCGGGGAACCATCGGTTTCATCAATCCGGTAACCCAGCCGTTCTGTGCCGACTGCAACCGCCTGCGTCTCACCGCGGAGGGGCAGGTACGGAACTGTCTGTTCTCGACCGTTGAATGGGACGCGCGAGCCTTGTTGCGGAGAGGGGGGAGCGACGAGGAGCTTCGCGGATTGCTGCGATCTTGCGTGGCCGCCAAAAAGGCCGGGCATGGCATCAATAGTGACGAATTCGTCAAGCCCCAGCGGGCCATGTTTCAGATTGGCGGATAGCCGATGCAGGGCCGTATCTATCTCGATCAGGCCGCCACAAGCTGGCCGAAGCCGGAATGTGTTTACGAGGCGGTCGATCAGTACCAGCGGTTGCTCGGCGCCGCGGCCGGCCGGGGAGGATACGCGGAGGCGGTCGAAGTCTCGCAGCGTGTCCACGCGGCTCGCGCGGCGGTCGCCAGGCTGTTGGGCGCCGAGCGTCCGGAGAACGTGGTTTTTGCCTTCAACGGCACGGATGCGCTTAACACGGCCATTCACGGGGGGCTGGCAGGCGGAGGCCACGTCATTACCACCGTGGCGGAGCACAACTCGGTGTTGCGGCCGTTACGGGCCCTGGAAAGAGACGGGCGGATCGAGGTGACGCGACTCGCCGTCGCAGGCGAGGGCGTCGTCGAGCCGGACGAAGTGCGCCGCGCGCTGCGCAGCGACACCGCGCTGATCGCCGTCACCCACGCCTCCAACGTTACCGGCGCCATTCAGCCCGCGGCCGAAATTGGGGCAATCGCGCGTGAAGCCGGGGTGTTGTTCCTGCTCGACGCGGCGCAAACCGCCGGAGAGCTTCCGATCAACGTTCGCCAGCTTCAGGTTGACATGCTGGCGGCCCCGGGCCACAAGGGGTTGCTCGGCCCGCTCGGCACCGGCGTGCTCTACATTCGGCCGGGCGTCGAGCTGCGGGTCGACAGCCTTCGGCAAGGCGGCACCGGCAGCTTCAGCGAAGACGACGAGCAACCGGCGGTGCTGCCGGATAAATACGAGGCCGGCAACCTGAACGTGCCCGGAATCCTGGGGTTGAGGGCAGGGGTGGAGTGGATTATCGACAAAGGGCTGGAGTCGCTGAGGACGGAATCGATGGCCTTGTCGCAACGATTGCTGGATCGGCTGCGTGAAACGGAAGGCATCACGGTTTACGGACCCACCCCGGCCCGGGATCGTATCGGGCTGGTCAGTTTTACGAGCGGGCCGATTGACTCGCACGAATTTGCGGCGATCTTAGATTCAGCCTACCGGGTGCAAGGTCGCGCCGGCCTTCACTGTGCGCCCCTCGTGCACAAGGCCATTGGGACCTTCGCCCTGGGCGGCACCCTTCGGCTAAGTTGGGGCCCGTTCAACACGCTTGCCGAGATCGATCACGCCGCGGACGCGATAGGTGAAGTTTCGCTGCAGGCAGTCAAAACTGGATAGAGGCGGTCATGACGGACAAACAGCCCTGGTTTCACGAAGGATTGCGGTTTGAGTGCACCCAGTGCGGCAACTGCTGCACCGGCGCACCGGGGTACGTCTGGGTAAACCAGGAAGAGATCGACGCTCTGGCCGAACATTTCGGCATGGAGGCCCAGGAGTTTGAACGGAAATATGTAAGGCGCGTCGGGGTGCGTCGAAGCCTGGTCGAGTTTCCCAACGGCGACTGCGTTTTCTTCGATGGCCAGACGCGTCGCTGCACCGTCTATGGACTGCGTCCCAGGCAATGCCAGACCTGGCCCTTCTGGCAATCGAATGTCCGCAACGAGGAAACCTGGCAAGAAACCTGCCAGGTTTGCCCCGGCAGCGGCCACGGCCCTCTCTACCCGGTCGAGGAGATCTTGCGCCAAGTCAAGGTGACGCGCGTCTAGACGGCGGTTTGTAACGATTTTTTCGCTTTAGCTAGAGTTTGCCGGATTTGCTGCCGATTTACGTGCCTGTCAGACTAAAAGCGAGTCTGAAGGCCGACCGGGCAGGTTCCCCGTCTTGGCGGGGCGTCCCGGCCGACTTTTCTCGCCTTTGTCGACGCAAACGCCGGCAACCGACGCCGGCACGAGTTAAGCTCTTTGACAACCTGAACTTAATCCTAGCCAACGCCCTTAAGGGCGTCCGCTGGCAATCAAGACCGCGCCTAACGCAAAACGCGGGCTACGGAGGACTGCCAGCGACCGGCTGAGCTTGACTCTAGTTCTTGTGGCATTTACACTTGGATCGCTAGATGTTGCTCGAGGAGGGCCTCGAAATGCCTTCCTTTATCCACGGAGAGCCGACTCGTGACCAAGAAAGAAATCGTCAAGACCATCTCGGAGGAAATCGGGCTGACGCAGCTCAAGACCAAGGAAATCGTCCAAAAGACGTTCGACGCGATTGTCGAGACCTTGGTCGAAGAGAAGCGGATCGAACTGAGGAACTTTGGCGTTTTTGAGGTCAAGAAGCGAGCCGCCCGAAAGGCCCGTAACCCTCGCACGGGCGACAAGGTCTATGTACCGGAGAAGTATGTAGTTACCTTCAAGCCTGGCAAAGAGATGGAAGAGCGAGTGCGTGAACTGGAGAGGCAGGCCGCCGAAGCAGCCGCTGCCCAGCAGCGCCAAACCCAAACACCCGAGACGGAAACCACGGTCGAACCCGCCCCCCTGGAAGCCCAAGGATCCTCCGCGTCAGAAGAGCTTGCCGCCCAACACAGTTATGGCGGTAACTCCGAAGCAACGAGCTGACAAATCAAGCGTTCCCGCGAACGTCCCCACCGAAACATTCACATCTTGGCGAAGCCCACCCAAGTCTTCGCCGCCCAGAATTGTCTTATTTGGTTGCCGGCTCGGGCAATGTGGCCATGAGCGGCACGGATGCCTGACGAGGCCGCGCGCCTTGAGAAACGGGCGCGCGCTCGTCGCTGGGAGGAGTTTTAGTAATGCGCAACCTGCTTTTGGCGGTCTTGCTGGGCCTGTCGATCGGCTCAAGCGTCGGCTGCATCATCCCGGGGTACTCGGCCGACCCCGTGCGTCGCGCCCAGCAACTGATCTGGACGTCGGAGGACTTGCGCCACCTGCTCGACGACTGGGAACGGATCTGGTTCCTCGATCAGCCAGACCACCTGACGCCCTATCGGACGCACGGCGGTATCATCTAGTTAGTCCGGCACGGGAAGCAGACCGAGCGAACGGGCTACCGATCGATCGTCGCATTTCAGGGCTGCGCGGAAGCTTTTTCCGCGCAGCCCTTTCTTATTGGACCGAGCCGCGACCCCGCAGCCGTTGTCGCAACTGGTTCAGGCGATTAAATTTCAAGCGTGCACTCAACTGCGTCTGCCGTCGATCTGGTAGTTCAACTCGGCCGACTGCGACTTCCCAACCCTATCTTGGTCGCGTCGGGCACGTTCGGCTATGCGCGTGAAATGGAGGGCTTCGTCGATCTGCGCCGCTTGGGCGGCATCTTGCCCAAAACCATCACCGGGCAGCCGCGGTTGGGCAACGCGCCCTTTCGAACCGTCGAGACGGCCGCCGGGATGCTGAACTCCATCGGTCTCGACAACGACGGCATCGACGCCTTCATCGAGCACCACGTCCCCTATTTGCGAACGGTCGGAGCCCCCATCATCGTTAGCATCGCCGGCCGAAACCAGGCGGAGTTCGTCGAACTGGCGGCCCGGCTCGGCGAACAGGCGGCGGTCGCGGCGATCGAGCTGAATATTTCGTGCCCCAACGTGAGCGGCGGGGTCGACTTCGGCACCGATCCGGCGATGTGCGAGGGAGTCGTTGCCGGAGTGCGCCGCGCGTGTCCGCTGCCCATCCTTGCCAAGCTAACCCCCAACGTGACGGACATTACGGTCATCGCCAGGGCCGCCGAGGCGGGCGGCGCGGACGCCATTTCCCTGATCAACACCTGCCTGGGGATGGCCGTCGATTGGCGCAGGCGACGCCCCTTGCTGGGAAATATTCTGGGCGGCCTGAGCGGTCCGGCGATCAAGCCGATCGCCCTGCGGGCCGTCTATCAAGTAAGCCGGGCCGTGAAAACACCCGTTGTCGGCGTTGGCGGCATCGCCACGCTCGACGACGTGATGCAGTTTCTCGTGACCGGGGCAAGCGCCGTGCAGCTTGGCACGGTCAACTACTACCGTCCCACGGCGGCGATCGACATTTTAGACGCCCTGCCGACGGCCCTGGCCGAGTTGAAAGCCACAAGCGTGCGCGAGGTCGTCGGCACATTGAAGACAGCCCTGCCGGCGGCCGGCCATCATTAACGCCAATTCAACCCTATTGCCGCCCAGACGCCCGACGATCGCCAGTCCTCAATCACCCAACCCCTTACGCCAACTGCCTCATGCGAGTTCTCTCCGGCATTCAGCCTACCGGCCGATTTCACTGGGGTAATTACTTTGGCGCTATCCGGCAGTACATCGACTTGCAGCATGGCAACGAGACGTATTACTTCATTGCGAACCTGCACGCGCTGACCACCGTGCGGGAGCCCAAGGTGTTGGAACAAAATACGCTCGACGCGGCCCTCGACCTGCTCGCTTTGGGTCTGGACCCACAGCACGCCACGCTCTTCGTGCAGGCCGACGTGCCCGAAGTTGCCGAGCTGACGTGGCTGCTGATGACCGGGACCCCGATGGGATTACTCGAACGCTGCCACGCGTACAAAGACAAGAAAGCCAAGGGATTGCCGGCCGATGCGGGGCTGTTTACCTACCCGGTGCTAATGGCCGCCGACATCCTGATCTACGACGCCGACGTCGTGCCGGTGGGCGAAGATCAGGTGCAGCATATCGAAGTCTGCCGGGACATCGCGGCGAGCTTCAACCATCACTTCGGCGAAACGTTCGTCTTGCCCAAGGCCAAGGTGATCCACGCGACCGCCAAGGTGCCGGGAACCGACGGGGAGAAGATGTCAAAGAGCTACAACAACACCTTGGAGCTGTTCGAGGAGCCGAAATCGTTGCGGAAGAAGATCATGCGGATCGTCACCGATTCGCGGCCGATGGAAGAGCCCAAGGAACCGGAAGGCGACCACCTTTACCAGCTCTACTCGCTTTTCGCCAGCGAACCGGAACGCGAGGAAATGGCCGCCCTTTACCGCCGCGGGGGGTTCGGCTACGGGCAGGTGAAGCAGGCGCTCGCCGACGTGGCGGAGCGGTTTCTGGCCGAGCCCCGCGAGCGCCGCGCCGAACTGGCGGCTAAGCCGGATGAGGTCAAGGCCATTCTGGGAGACGGCGCCCAGCGAGCCCGCCGCAAGGCTTCGCAGGTGTTGCTGCGCGCCCAACGGGCCTGCGGGTTGAAATGAAGCGTCCGGTAATCAGCGTCCCTCGCGCCGACCACCGTTTTTTGTTGGTAAGCAAATGAAAGTCATCGGCATCGGCACCGACATCATCGAGTGTTTGCGGATCGCGCAGATGATCGAGCGGCACGGCGAACTGTTCATCAACCGGGTCTACACACCGCTGGAGATTCGCTACTGCAGCAGCCGCAAGCAGGCCACCCAACACTACGCCGGCAGGTGGGCCGCCAAGGAAGCCGTGCTGAAGGCTCTCGGCACCGGCTGGCGGAAAGGGATCAGTTGGCGCGACATCGAAGTGCGCAACGACACCCTGGGTAAACCGGTGGTCGGTCTGCGGGGCGGCGCGGCCGACCTCGTGGAGCAGCTTGGCATCACGGAACTGCTCGTCAGCATCTCGCACTGCCGCAGCCACGCCATGGCCTACGCGATTGCCGTGGGGGACGAGAAAAAGCCGGACTGATAGGCTCCACGAGGTTGTCAAATTGATATCTCGCCTGCCGGTCGTTCATTTTTCTCGCGAGCTTCTGTGCCAGCCGGTCGTCGAGGATCTCGCTGGCGTCAGGATTCGCAACTACGCCGGCGAACAGGACGTCGACGCCTGGCTTGACCTGCACAAGCGGGCCTTCGCGTCTCAATTCCCGGCCGTGCGGACCTGGACGCGGGGCGATTTCGAGGCCGAGTTCGCCCGCAAGCCGTGGTGGTCGCCGGACCGAATGTGGTTTGCCGAAGCTGAGGGGATCGTGGGATCGGTCACTCTCGCCCTCCGCGGGCGACGACCCGTCGTCCATTGGTTGATGGTCGCGCCCGAATGGAGGCGGCACGGAGTAGGAAGATTCCTGATGGCGAACCTGGAAGCGGCTTGCTGGCGGGCCGGCCATCGCGAGCTTTCGCTCGAGACGCATGTGGGTTGGACCGCCGCCGAGGCCTTTTATCGGGCGGTGGGATACGAGCCGTAGCCGCGTTCGCCAGAACGCGGGCGAGACGGCGGCCCCCCCCGCGTCCTGGCGAACGCGGCTACTTTCCTACGGCGACGCTCCGTCCGTAGGGAGCCGCGGTGGGCGCCGCAACCGCCTCCAAGATCCCCCTCGCCGCAAACCGTGGGGGCAAGTTAAGATAGGACTACTTGAGGAGGTTGTCGCATGGATGCTTGGGACATCGCCCTGTGGTCGGTCGCCGCCTACATTGGGGTAGTGGCGCTCGTCCGGTTTATGACGGCCCGACGCAATAAGATTCTCGACGACCTTCGTCAGCGGGCGGCGGCCGCCCAAGCCAGCCGCCCGACCAGGACGGACAATGAATCCTGAACGGGTGGAGTTGCTAGATCCTAAAAATGGGTAGGAAACTCTATATCGAGACGGTCGGCTGCCAGATGAACATGCTCGACAGCGAGCTGGTGGTCGCCAGCCTGCGCAAGCAGGGCTACGAGCTTGTTTCGACCCCTAAAGAAGCCGACACCATCCTGTTCAATACGTGCAGTGTCCGGCAGCACGCCGAAGACAAGATCTACAGCGCCCTGGGCCGGCTCAAGCACGCCAAGACGCGCAACCCCGACAAAATCATCGGCGTGCTGGGCTGCATGGCCCAGAAAGACCAGCGGCTGATTTTCGATCGGGCCCCCTACGTCGACTTGGTCGTCGGCCCGGGACAGCTCCACCAAGTTCCCAAGTTGCTGGACGAAATCGCCGCGGGGGGCGGGCCACGGATGGAAGTCAGCCTCGACCGAGCGGCGGGCAACCGCCATGAGGTGGAGGAGAGCTTTGAGAGTTACGATCCGCTGCGTGACGAGCAGATGCGGCCGACGCCCTATCAGGCGTTCGTACGCATCATGATCGGCTGCGACAAGTTCTGCACCTACTGTATCGTGCCGAGCGTTCGGGGGCCCGAGCAGAGCCGGCCGCCCGCCCAGATTGAGGCGGAGGTTCGCCAGCTCGCGGCGGAGGGATGCCGCGAGGTTACGCTCTTGGGCCAGACGGTGAACAGTTATCGCTATCGGGCCGACGGCGGCACCACGCGGCTGTCCGACTTGCTCGTCCGCCTGCACGAGATCGACGGCGTCGATCGCATCAAGTTCGTGACAAATTTTCCCAAGGACATGACCGACGACCTGCTCCAGGCCGTCCGCGACCTGCCGAAGTGCTCGCACTACCTCCATGTCCCGGCGCAAAGCGGCTCCAACGAAGTTTTGCGTCGCATGAAGCGAAACTACACGGTGGAAGAATATCGCGACATGCTGTGTCGCATCCGTGAAACGATTCCCGATGCGGCCGTAACGAGCGACTTTATCGTCGGATTTTGCGGCGAGACGGAAGCCGATTTTCTGGCCACAGCCGAACTGGTTCGCCAGTCGCGGTTCAAGAACAGCTTTATTTTCAAATATAGCCCGCGTCCCGGTACGAAGGCCGACGAGCTGTTTGCCGACGACGTGCCCGAAGAACTGAAGCGTCGCCGCAACAACGAGCTGCTAGCCATTCAAAACGCCATCAGCGAAGAAGACAACCAGGCGTTTTTGGGCCGCCAGGTGACCGTGCTCGTGGAAGGGCCGAGCAAGACCAGCCGCAAGCAACCGAGCGACGGCGAGACGCTTCAGCTTACCGGGCGGACCAACTGCGATCGTATCGTCGTCTTTGAGGGGAACCGCCGCCTGATCGGCCAGTTCTTGCCCGTGGTTGTCTACGACGCCAACGCCTTTACCCTTTTCGCCAGCGTGGTAACGAATCACGTTGGTCCGGAAGTCTTTGGATTGGATTTGGCACTGAGGGGTTGAAACTCGAGAGAGATTGACATTACCAGGGGATTGACATCACCAGGGGATCGTCGAGTCGTCGGCAGCATCAAGCCCGCCCCGCTGTCGCCGACCCGGCCGGCCTCGCATGGACAGAGCCTGCCGAAACTGGAGCGCGACCAAAGCTAACGTTGAATCTATCCGCCATGCCACTAGACCAACTGCGTCACTATCTCGACAGCCCGGCCGAGGCGGCGGCCTGGCTGCGGTCGTGGGGCCTGAATGACCCCAGTCATGCCCATGCCAACCTCGTCGGCATGGCGACGGCCGGTTTGACCCTCGACCTGCTTCACGCCGTCTGCGATTGCCTGGCCGAACACTTGCCGCGGACCAGCGACCCAGACATGGCGCTCAATAATCTCGATCGCTTTGTGGCCGCGGCCCGCAACCCGCTTGCTCTCGGCTCGCTGTTTGAGCGGGATCGCGACGCCCTGCCGATCCTGCTGCAGATCTTTTCCACCAGCCAGTACTTCAGTGACCTGTTGATCAGCGATCCAGGTGGCTATGACCTGCTGCGGCTCACTGAGGGCCAGCCGGTTCACCGCGACGTGCTCGTCGCAGAACTGGCGGCGGAGGTCGACGCCCTGGCCGACCCGCTCGCCGTCAGTGCCGCGCTAAGGCGCTACAAGCGTCGCGAAACGCTGCGAATCGCCTATGGCGACTTGATTCGCGGCCAGCCGCTGGAGGTCGTGGCCTCGCAGATCTCCTATCTGGCCGATGCCATCGTCGAGGCGGCGGTACGGTTTGCCCGGCGGCAACTTCAAGAGAAGCGAGGTCAGCCGCGTTCTCCCAAGGGGCATCTCGCCCGCTTCGTGGCCCTGGCGATGGGGAAGCTGGGAGGCGTGGAGCTGAACTACTCCAGCGACATCGACCTGGTCTTTCTCTACGAATGCGACGGGAAGACCGACGGCGCGAGGTCCACCAGCAACGTCGAGTTCTTCGATCGGCTGGTCCGCGACGTCGTCAAGCTGCTCACCGAGCCGACGGAGCTAGGCTACGCCTACCGGGTCGACCTGCGGTTGAGGCCCGAAGGAGAGCGGGGGCCGGTTGCCCACAGCCTGGAAGCGGCCACATCGTACTATGACGTCATGGGCCGCACCTGGGAACGCCAGGCTTACGTCAAGGCGCGGCCGGTGGCCGGCGACCGGGACCTCGGTTACGAGTTCCTGCGGTCTCTCGAGCCGTGGATTTACCGTCGTTACCTCTCGCTGGCCGATATCACGGGCATCAAGGCGCTCAAACGGCGCATCGAGCACCGCGTGATCAGCGAGGGAGACGACGCACGCAACGTCAAGACAGGGCGGGGGGGCATTCGCGACATCGAGTTTGCCATCCAGTTTCTGCAGTTGCTCAACGGCGGCGACTTGCCGGAGCTGCGCACGGGCAACACGGTCGAGGCCATCACCGAGCTTGAAAACGTCGGCTGCCTGACGCACCAGGAACGATCGCTGCTCGACGAGAACTACCGCTTCCTGCGGAAGATCGAACACCGGCTGCAGATCATGTTCGACCTGCAGACGCATCTCTTGCCGGAGCAGCCGAGCGAGGTGCGCAAGCTGGCGATCCGCATGGGGTACCGAGATACGCCGCAAAAAACGGCGCTGGCCGCGTTCGACGCCGACTATCAGTCGAAGACGGCGGTCAACCGGAAAATTCTTGACCACCTGCTGCACGATGCGTTTGGCGACGACGCCCAGACCGAACCCGAGGTTGACCTGGTGCTCGATCCCGACCCGCCGCCAGAAAAGATCGCGGCCGTGCTCGGCCGTTATCCATTTCGCGACATTCCGCTGGCGTACCAGAACCTCGTATCGCTGGCTACCGAGAAGCTGCGCTTCCTGCTCACGCGGCGCTGCCGCCACTTCCTGGCGTCGATCGCGCCGGGGCTGCTCAAGGCGATTGCGGCGACTCCCGACCCCGATTCGACGCTGGTGAACCTGGAGAAGGTGAGCGATTCGCTGGGCGGCAAGGGGGTGCTGTGGGAGTTGTTCAGTTTCAATCCACCCTCGATGAAGTTGTACGTCGAGCTCTGTTCGTCGAGCCCTTACCTGTCGAGCATTCTGATCAGCAATCCGGGCATGATCGACGAATTGATGGATAGCCTGGTGCTCAACAAGCTGCCGACGCGGGAGTCGTTGCGTGAAACGCTCAACGAGCTGGCCCGCGGGGCGGAGGACCTGGAGCCGATTCTGCACAGTTTCAAGAACACGATGCAGTTGGGCGTCGGCGTTCGTGATGTCCTGGGCAAGGAGGACGTCCACGCCACCACGGCGGCGCTGTCGGATATCGCCGAAACGTGTATCGAAGCCATCACCAGAAGCGAGTACGACAAGCTGGTGGCCAAGTGGGGCGAACCGACGATCGCCGGCGGCCCACGCACAGGCGAGCGGGCTCGCTTTGCCGTGCTCGCCTTGGGCAAGCTGGGCGGGCAAGAGCTGAATTACCACAGCGACCTCGATCTCGTGTTTCTCTACGAGGCCGATGGTCCGACCTTCCACGGAACTCGCGCCCGCCGCAACGCCACCACCACGACGAACCAGCACTTCTTCAGCGAGTTGGGGCAACGCATCGTGAAGATTTGCACCCGGCTCGGACCCTACGGAAAGCTGTACGAAGTCGATTTGCGGCTGCGACCGACGGGCAAAAGCGGCGCGCTGGCCACGACGTTCGCCGAGTTTGCCCGCTATTTCGCCGAGGGAGCGGGGCAGCTTTGGGAGCGTCAGGCCCTGACCAAGGCGCGCGTGGCGATCGCTCCAGCCGACCTGATCGAGCCGGTGGACGTGGTTATCGCCCAGGCCACGTATAACCATCCCTGGCAGCCGAGCAATGCCGAGGCCATTCGCGACATGCGCAGGAGGATGGAGGAAAGTGCGCCTGCGAACAACATCAAACGCGGTCCGGGCGGAATTGTCGATATCGAGTTCATCGTGCAGATGCTGCAGTTGAAGTACGGCCAGGAAAACCCGGCCGTCCGCACGCCGAACACGCTCGCCGCTCTGTCGCTATTGCACCAGCACGGCTACCTCAACAGCGAGGACTACGAGTATTTCACGACGAGCTACCGTTTTCTGCGGACGGTCGAATCGCGGTTGCGTCTGATGCAGGCGCCGACGCGTGTCTTGCCCGACGACCCGCTCGAATTGTCCACCTTGGCTCGAGCACTCGGCTACGCCGACGGCGCCGAACTGCAGGCCGAATGTCGACGCTATCTGCGCCGCAACCGTGAGCGGTTCGACGCGCTGATCGACGCCGAAACCGGCACGCTGTCGGAGTTTGTGCAGGGGTAGAATCGGCCGTTCTGGATGTCCGGAATAATTCGGCTCAACGAGAGCGAATCTTATCGAAGAAGCGCAGCTTCAAGGTGCCACCGCCCCACCAACCGTCGAACGAACTTGTTGGTCGGCGCAGCCGTGCATAAGATGAAATTGCCCCGTTTCATCTCGCTCTCATTTCATCGCTTCTGCCGGAGAACCTATGCTCGACTTCCGGCCCAAAGGAACTCGAACCACGAATTATTTTTCCCGCGGCGAACAGTGGAAACTGTTGTCGCTGGTGTTCGCCGCTGGTCTGTTGGTTTTTCTGGTCGAAGCGGCGGTTAACCCAGGCAGGTGGGTTTGGCTCTTGCGGGCGGGCGGTCACGTTCCCGGGCAACCCGATGCCGCTAAGGGCGATGGCCGGGCGGATGGGCGGCATGCTGCCGTTGAACAGCCCGCAGTCTTGCGCCACAAAACGGCCCCCGGCGAGTTCATTGCCGAAGCGGAAGCCGAGGACGGGATTCCGCCCAACAAGCGTTTCTTCGACGGCGTGCGGCCTGAGCTTCTGGCCCGCGTTCGCGACGACACCGTCTTTCGCTCGGCCGAGTCGGACGCCTTCTACCACCTGCTGAAAATCCTGGACGAAACGGGCGAAGAGCGCCTGGAGCAGGCGTCCATCGGGCGGGTGAGCTTCACGCAGCTTTTCACTCAGCCCAAAGAGTTCCGTGGCGACCTGGTGACGGTCGACGGCACGGTGCGGCGGGTGATGGAGAAAACCGCTCCGCAAAATGCCTTCGGCATCAAAGGGTACTGGCAAGTCGTGCTCGAGCCCGAAGACCGCGACTATCCCGTGGTGATTTACTGCCTCAACCTGCCGCCGGAGTTTCCGCGCGGCGAGAAACTGCACGAGCCGGTCGCGGTCACCGGCTTTTACTACAGGCGGTTGGCCGGGCTGTCGAGCGGGCGGGAGATCATGACCTGGCCCTTGCTCTTGAGTAAAACGCTGCGTTGGCAGCCCCGCCTGGCCGCCGCCGAGCCCGGCGGGCAGGATCAAGCGGCCCTCAACGACCTGGCCGTCGGCCTTGCCTTGGCGGTGATGGCCAGCCTGGTCGTGGTCTGGTTCGTGTTCAGCCGCACGCGCCGAAAGACGACGTTCGTGATGCCGCACCCGCGGCCGGGCGAACTCAGTTCTCTGAGGCACGAAGAGCTCGCCCCCGACGTTCGCGAGCAACTGGCGAACCTCGCCAGGCAGGATCAGGCATCAGGCGGATGAGACAGGCGTCTTCGGCATTGGCACTGTTGGCGGCGCTCTGTTGCTCCCCGACCCTGGCCGACCAGGCAGAATCGGCCGAGGAGGCGGCTGAGCCGGCGCCCCTTTCGTCGTCGCGTGAGATGCTCAAGATTCTCGGCGTCGCCGACCGTCTGAACCGCACCGACGACGGCCCCGATTTCCCGCCAGAGGGGGACGAGCTTTTGTGGCGGTTGTTGGCCTCGGTGCGGCGGTTCTCGCTTCTGGACGTCGACCGCTGGAAGGACAGCAGGATCTCGGCCGAAGAATTGCGAGGAACTCCGGCTGGTTATCGAGGCGCACTTGTGACATGGACGGGCGAGGTCACCCGCGCCGCCGAGCTCAAGCTGCCGGCCGAGGCCGCCGAGCGATTCAACCTGTCGGGCTTCTATCGCTGCGAGATGACGATTACGGGGGGGGAATCGCGGGCTATCGTCTACGCGCTGGCCGTCCCCGAGGAGTGGCTCTCTGGCGAGACGATTCACGAGCGAGCCAGCGTCAGCGGACTTTTTATAAAACTGGTCCAGGAGGAAGGCGAGTCGGCGCCCCTCCCCGTGCTCGTCGCTGGGCGGGTGGCTTGGCATCCGCACAACATTCTCGGCGATCTCGACATGGACGTCGGGTTGTTCGACGAATTGAGCCCGCGTCCTGAATTGGGGGCCGAAGATCGCGAGTGCTTCTATCAATTGCTGGCGGCGGCCGGCCGGGCCGGAGCCAGGCAGCTTTTGCGAGCCGTGCCAAAAGAAGGGCGCAATCCGTCGGTTGTGCCGCTCTTCAACAAGCCGAACGAGCAGCGAGGAAGGCTGGTCGAGCTGACAGGAACGGCACGGCAAGCCGTGCTCCGCCGGGTGGAGGATCGCGACATCGTGGCTCGTTTCGGCATCGACCACTATTACGAACTGGAGATTTTCACCCAAGATTCGGAGGGAAATCCCCTCACGTTCTGCGTCCGTGAGTTGCCGAAGGGGTTTCCTCAAGGCGACAGGATCACCGAGCCGGTCCGCGTCGCGGGCTTTTTCGTCAAGCGATGGGGTTATCGCACGGCCTCGACGGAGAGCACGGAGCGGCCGGTTACAAGGCACCTTGCGCCGTTGCTCATCGGCCGGGAGCCGATATGGCTTCAACCGCTCCCGGCCGACCAGCGTTTTGCCAACGGCGTGTTTCTGGTGTTGTTTGTCTGCCTGACCGTTGTGCTGTGGGTCGTCGTTTCTCGATTGTCTCGCGGCGACGCGAAGTTTCACAAGGAAATCGAGCGGCGGTTCATCGCATCGCAACCCGAATCACTCGACAACATCGACCCTGAGGCCGAGGAAAAAACGCCGCTCGATCGGCCGGTCACCGCGGCCGACGCACCTCGGGACGACGCACCTCGGGACGACGGCGATAACGATCGTCCGTCGGTCTCCTGACGATTTGCAGAGCACTTTTTGCCGGCCTGTCAACCGTCTCTTGCTCGCCTCTCCGTCCGGCTCTTGACTTGGTCCGCGCGAAACGCATACTCACGTCCAGCGTCGATCATCACGCTTCAATAAGCTGCGAGGAGGGACATGCGTCGCGCAAAGATTACTATCATCGGGGCCGGCAACGTCGGCGCCACCACGGCCCACTGGTGCGCCGCGGGCGAGCTAGGCGACATCGTCCTGCTCGACATTCCCCAGACCGAGAACATGCCGCGCGGCAAGGCGCTCGATCTGATGCAAGCCTCGCCGATCGTCGGCTTCGACGCCAACATCCAGGGCACCACGAATTACGACGACACCGCCGGAAGCGACGTGGTGGTCGTCACGGCTGGCATCCCGCGAAAGCCCGGCATGAGCCGGGACGACCTCTTGAGCACCAACGCCAAGATCGTCGGCTCGGTAGCGGCCGAGATCAAGCGCACGAGTCCCCAGGCGGTGATCATCGTGGTCAGCAACCCGCTCGACGCCATGGTGCAGCGAGCCTGGCAGGTGAGCGGATTCCCGACCCAACGCGTTCTTGGCCAAGCCGGAGTTCTCGACACGGCGAGATACCGCACCTTTCTGGCGATGGAGCTGGGCGTGAGCGTCGAAGACGTCTCGGCTCTGTTGATGGGCGGTCACGGAGACACGATGGTGCCCATGCCGAGTTGCACGTCGGTGGGCGGGATTCCGGTCACCCGCCTGCTAGACAGGAAGCGGCTGGACGAAATCGTCGATCGCGCCCGCAACGGCGGCGCGGAGATCGTCGGTTTGCTCAAGACGGGCAGCGCTTACTATGCTCCCGCCGCCGCCGTCGCTCAAATGGTCGAAGCCATCGTGCGAGATAAAAAGCGCCTGATCCCCTGCGCCGCGTACTGCGATCGGGAGTACGGCGTCGGCGGTTACTTCGTCGGCGTTCCGGTCGTGCTCGGGGCGGGGGGCGTAGAGCGGGTGGTGGAGATCGACCTGGAGCCGGACGAGAAATCGGCCTTCGAGAAGAGTGTAGCCGCAGTAAAGGAACTGGTGGCCGTGATGGCCAAGCTCACCTAAATCTCCCCCGTCGCGGCATTTCGCACGGCATGCGATTGCCGCGGTCCTTTTCGCCTCGTGCGCGTTTTACTCAGTCGCACGAATTTGCTTCAGTTTGTGCAGTCTGCTGACATTCAGCACGGATGTTCGGCCGCGGGCAGCCCGGTGGCTATGGGTGTTGGGGCACGCGGGCATGACGTTGACAGCTCGCGGCCGGTTCAGGTAGAGTCCCCCCTTCGTCGAGTCGGTGCAAGACCGATGAGCAACAACCCGCAAGTCCGACACTTGAAGCGATGACCAACCGACTGCCATCGATTCTGTCTGCTCCGCAAATCGGGCAAATGGCAAATGTCGCCAGTTCGGTCTCGGCGGCGCGCTATGCGGCTCATTCGTCGTCCGCAGGCGAGGTCCACGCGGCCGTCTTTGCCCCGATGCACTACGAGCCGAACTACGCCTATCCGCTGTTGGTCTGGCTGCACGGCCCCGGCGACGACGAGAGTCAGCTTAAGCGGGTCATGCCCCTGGTTAGCATGCGCAACTACGTGGCCGTCGCCCCGCGCGGCCCGTGTCGCGATGGCCGGCAGGTGGGACGGTCCGGTTACGGCTGGTCGCAAGCCATGGCCGATTGGTCGGTGGCCGAGCAGCGGACCTTCGACGCGATCGAAATGGCGCTGGCACGATTTCATGTTTCGACCCGGCGGATATTTTTGGCCGGCTACGACTGCGGCGGCACGATGGCCTTTCGATTGGGGATGGATCATCCTGAGCGATTTGCCGGCGTGCTTTCGCTGTGCGGCCCTTTCCCGGGCACCCAGACGCCCTTGCGCCGGCTGAGCGACGCCCGACGTGTACCCTTGTTCCTGGCCTGCGGACGCGACAGCCAAAGCTACCCGACGGCTGAAGTCTGCGACCATCTCCGACTGTTCCATAGCGCGGGCATGAATATCTCGTTGCGACAATATCCTTGCGGTCATGAGATTGTGCCGGCCATGCTGGCTGATATGGATCGCTGGATGATGGAACAGATCTCGACGGGTTCTTCCCCGGCGACCAACAGCGAGCCGTCGGCTCGTTGAGATTCACGTAGGAACGGACGAAAAACAACCTACGTGAAGAGTGCTGGCGGCGGGAGGCGTGAGCCTCGCCGTTGCGCAATCGGCGGTTGCGCAGCCCTCCGTTCGTGCATCGACGCAGCGCGGCGACGTTGACAGCCGTCGTCGGTTTCGATAAAAGCTCCCCACTTTCCCCTGGTCTCAGCCGGCCCGCCCTGACACGTCTGGCGACCGGCGAGTCCGTGTCCTCTTGTTAAACCACTCTCCGCTGGCGCGTCCCTGCGCCGCGTCGCTCTTGAGCAGCGAACGACGCGCGTGGGTGTGCCCGACCCCGCATGGCGACGTCGACGTCAAAAACCGACAAAGGACACGATCAGGCGACGCCGGGCGGACTTGCCGCGCGCCTCGGAAACGTGGCCGTGGTCATCAAGCGGCTGTTGACATGGGCATGGCAACATCCTCTTCAGGCCGGCGTAATCCTGGGCATCGTGCTCGTTCCGGTATTACCGATCATCGTCGTGCAGATCACGCTCAGCCAGCGTTTGCCAAAGCCTCAGGTCATTGCCGAACTGGACCAGGCATTTACCGCCCTGGAGAGCGGTGATTTCTCGGAGATCGCTCAGATCGTCCAGACCTGGGCGAACGACCGGCCGTTGACGGCCGACGAGCTCAGAGCCAAGCCATTCCTGCTGGGCGTTGTGGCGGACCACGACGCGGATCGCGCGTTAGGTAAACAGCAACGCCGGCTGCGCGCCCTGGCGGCTCGCCATCTGGACGAATCGCGGGTGATCGGCTTCCCGCCGGGCCATGAAGCCGAAGGGATGTATCTGCTGGGAAAAGATCTTTACCAGGGCGGCCTGGCGGAAGAAAGCGTGAACGTTCTCGAAGAAGCGATTAAGCAGCCCGGCCACCGTGAAGCCGAGATCCATCGCCTTTTGTACAGCGCGTATCTCGATCTGCCGGAGCCCAACTTTCACCAGGCGCTGGCGCACAACACCCGGTATCTTGCCGAGAAAGAATTGTCGCCGGCGCGGCGGCAACGGGCCTTGATCGACCGCAGCCGTATCGAATTCGGCCTGGGCGACTACGTCGCCAGCCGGCAGACGCTAGAGCAGCTTTCTGCCGACTTGCCCGGTCAGTCGCAAGCGGCGATCATGCGGGCCCTGCTGCTTGAGCAAGAAGGGCGTGCCTTAAGCGAAGGAGGCCGACTCGCCGACACCCCGGCGGCGGTCGCAAAGCTGCGCGAGGCGACCGACCTTCTCAAGGGATTGTCGGGGCACGTCACGGACGTGGAATCGAGCGCGGCGGAGGTTTCGTACCTTCTGGGGCGACTGGCGCTGGAGATGGGCGACGACGAAGCGGGCCTGGAGAGGCTGCGACGTACGCAACTGCGATGGCCGACGAGCGAATCCGGGTTTGCGGCGGGTTTCGCGTTTGCCCAGCGCCTCCAGGCGCTAAAGCGTGACGCCGACGCGGTGGCGGCCTATCGTATGGCCCTGGAGACGATCGACGCCGAAACCGAATTCAGGAATCGTTGGTTGACGTTGGACGAGGCCAGGGAGGCCACGCTCGACGCCTACCAGGAGTGTCTGCGACGACACGAATTCGAGCTGGCGATCGAACTGGCCCGCGCGACCACGGGCGTTTTCAACGCAGCCAGGTCGCTGCAACTGGAGGCGCAGGCCGAGGGGCAGTGGGGCCGCCATCTGCTGGCAACCGCCACCGACGCCTCGTCGCCTCAAATGCAGCAGCAGGCTTCGCGGGGGCGGCAACGCCTGCGGGAGTCGGGCCTGCTCTATCGCCGCCTGGCCGAAATGCGGGTGGCCTCGCGCGAATATCCGGACGACCTTTACGACGCGGCCGAGGCCGACCTGGCGGGCCACGACTACACCTCGGCTACGGAGATGCTTCGAAAATACCTGAGCGTCGAGGCACGCAAACGCCGCCCGCACGCTCTGCTGGCGCTGGGCGAGGCCTTGCTGTCTCAGGGAAAGCCGGCCGAAGCGCTCGAAGCGCTTCTGGAGTGCGTCGAGTTTCATCCCCGTGACGCCGCCGTGTTCCAGGCGCGGCTCCTGGCGTCGGAAGGCCACCTGGCGACCGGAGAAAAGGAGGCCGCGGAGAAGCTCCTGCTCGACAACCTCGACGGAGAGGCCCTCAGTCCCGCCAGCACCGAGTGGCGAGACTCCTTGTTCGCCCTGGGCCGATTGCTCTACGACTCGGGTCGCTACCGGGAGGCGATCGCTCGGCTGGAGGAGGCGACGACCCGCTATCCCAGCGCGCCCGCCAGCGAGGAAGCGCGCTATCTGGCGGCCGAAAGTTATCGCCGCAGCGCCCGCGAAGTGCAGCGGCAGGAGGCCCAGGAGGCGACGGCCGAGGGACGGCTGTCACGCCGTCGCGAATGGGAGCAGTTGCTGGAAGCCGGCCTGGCCCGCTACGAGCAGGAGCTCAACGCGATCCTGGTGCGGCAGGAGCGTCAGCCGCTCACGCCGTTGGAGGAGGCGATCCTGCGCAACTGCTTCTTCGCCCGCGGCGACATCCTGTTCAATCTCGGCCGCTACCAGGAGGCGATTCAAGCCTACGCCAGCGCGACGAACCGCTACCAGCAAAGGCCCGAAGTGTTGCAAGCCTACGTGCAGATCGCCGCCTGCTATCGGCGGCTGGGGCAGGCGGCCGAAGCGCGCAGCACCTTGGAACAGGCTAAATACGCTCTCAAGCATCTGGCCGAAGGCGTCTCCTTCGGAGACACCTCAAACTACAACCGGCAAGAATGGAACGAATTGCTGGACACGCTGAAAACGCTCTAGCCGCATGACGACCGACGCACGCATCACCTTGTGGGAGACCGATCTGCTGGCTGAACTCGCCGGCCAGCGGCACGGTCTGCTCGAGCAGCTTCGCACGCTCGGCAAGCGGCAGCTCGAATTGATCGGCGAGGCCGAGATGACGCAATTGCTGCACGTGCTCTCGGCCAAGCACCACCTGCTCGCGGAACTGCAGCAGGTGGAAAAAAGGCTTGATCCCTATCGGGGTCAGGATCCGGATCTTCGCACCTGGCGCAGCGCCCAGGCGCGTGAGCAGTGCGCCGAGCTTGTCGCCAGATCGGAGCAGGCGCTGCGGGAGATTCTTGAGCAGGAGAGGCTCGGCGAAGCGAGGATGCGCGAACATCGCGACGCGGCGGCCGCCCGTTTGCGCATCGCCCACGCGGCGGGCCACGCCCGGACGGCGTACGCCAAGACGGCGGTTCCCGGTCGTATCAACTTGACGACGGAGCGATGAGAATGACGCCGGATACCGCTCTCGCTGCCGCCGTGAACTTGGGCCCGGATTCCAACCTGGAGACGGTGCTGGCCGCCTGGCACGACGCCACCCTGCGTTTGGAGCAAACACACGAAGCGCTGCGGGGCGAAGTCTGTCGATTGACGGACGAACTGGAGATCAAGAATCGCGAGCTGGCGCGCAAGAATCGCCTGGCCGACTTGGGGCAGATGGCGTCGCACATTGCCCACGAGGTCCGCAACAACCTGGTGCCGGTCGCCCTTTACCTGAGCGTCTTGCGGCGTCGGGTCACCGGCGACGCGCATTGCATCGACGCTCTGGACAAGGTCGAAAGCGGGTTGCAGGCGCTCGACGCCACCGTCAACGACCTGCTCAACTTTGCCGCCGAGCGCGATCCCCGGCTGGCGCCCGTGGCGCTACGCCCCCTGGTCGAAGAGTTGTGCGCGTCGCTGGGGCCGCAGTTTGCGGCCCAGTCGATTGAGCTGGTCACCGATATCTCGGCCGAACTGGCCGTGAACGCCGATCGCGACATGCTGCGTCGGGCTGTGCTCAACGTGTCACTGAACGCCTTGGATGCGATGCCCGACGGGGGACGGCTGACCATCCGCGGATGGTGCGAGCTCGCGGCAACCGTCCTGGAGATCTCCGACACCGGCCAGGGGCTGTCCGAGGAAGCTTGTCGCCGCGCGTTCGAGCCTTTCTACACCACGAAGTCGACGGGCACCGGACTGGGGTTGGCGATCGTCTACCAGATGGCGGAATCGCATGGCGGCGAGGTGACCGTGCGCAACTCGGCGGACGGCGGCGCGGCATTCACCATCCGGCTGCCCCTTCTTCGTGACCAAGCCGGTTCCTAAACAAAGACCTTCAACGGAAGAAGTCGATGAGCGGCAAACCCAAAATCAACCTGGCGACGGTGCGATCCGCCGAGCCGGGAGGTCGAGTTCTGGTCGTCGACGACCATCGACAGGCTCGCGAGTCGATGTCTGATGTCTTGCGTCAGGCCGGCCATCATGTGCAGTGCGTCTCCAGCGCCCTGGAGGCGCTGAAGGTGCTCGACCGAGAGAGCTTCGACGTCGTCATCACCGATCTGCAGATGCCGGGAATGACCGGCCTCGATTTTGTGCGCAAGCTCGAAAAGCGGCCTCACGGCGCCCAGATCGTCGTCGTCACCGCCTACGCCACGGTGGCCTCCGCCGTGCAGGCGATGCGCCACGGCGCGTTCGACTACATCGAAAAGCCCTTTGCCGCCGATCGGCTGGAGAAGCTCGTGGAACGGGCGATGGGCCACGGTCGGCTGATCGACGCCAGCCAGAGCCTGCAGCCGTCGGCCGCCCCTGAAGGCTTCACGATGATCGGCAACAGCCCGCTCATGCGGGCCCTGCGGGATCGCATCGCTCGCGCCGCCCCGACTTCGGAGACCATTCTGATCACGGGCGAAAGCGGCACGGGCAAAGAACTGGTCGCACGCACCGTCCACGCCGCCAGCACGCGGGCCCAAACGCCCCTGGTGAGCCTCAACTGCCCCGTGCTCTCGGCGCAACTGATGGAAAGCGAGCTGTTCGGGCACGAACGGGGAGCCTTTACCGGGGCCGAAACAGAGCGCACCGGGCGGTTCGAGCTGGCGGATGGAGGCACCATCCTGCTCGACGAAATCACCGAGATCGAGCTTCCGTTGCAGGCGAAGCTCCTGCGCGTGCTGCAGGAGCGGACGTTCGAACGCGTCGGCTCCAGCCGGACGCGACAAGCCGATGTGCGCGTGCTGGCGACGACCAATCGTAACCTCCGATCGGAGGTGGCCGCGGGGCGATTCCGCGAAGACCTGTTTTTCCGCCTGGCCGTCATCCCCCTGGAAGTGCCCCCGCTACGAGACCGCCGCGAGGACATTCTGCCGCTGGCGGAGCATTTTTTGGCGAGAACCGCCGCCCGTTTGGTCCGCGACCCGTGCGAACTCGATCGGGGAGCGCTCGATCTGCTGGACAGCTACCACTGGCCGGGCAACGTTCGTGAATTGGAAAACATCGTTACCCGGGCGAGCGTGCTCAACGTGGGAGGGCCGATCTCGGCCGACGATCTGCGGCCCTGGCTGATCGACTCGCCCGGAGCCGCCACGCGCCCGGCTGACGACGGGTTGCCGCTGGGGCTGAGCCTGCGTGAGATGGAGCGCAAACTGATCGAGTCTACGCTGGAACACTTTGACGGGCACCGTGCGCGGACGGCCGAGGCCCTCGGCATCGGGCTGCGCACGCTTTCGGGCAAGCTGAAGGACTATGGCTATGCGCCGCGGGCCAAGCGCTTTGCGAAGGCGGCTTGATTCGGCAGTTTTTGCCGGTCGGGTCGCGCCGTTTTTGCCGCAACGCCTCGAATCGACTGTGAAGGGTTTCGTCGGAATAACAAGGGCCGCAACGGGAGCGAGCATGATAAACAACGTCTTGGCGGGAACTTGGGTCAACTTCTTCCCTTTTGCGGCAGCGGGCGTGGCCTGTTTATCGGTACCGGCATAGCGGTTGCTTTAATCCAGAACAGAAGACGAGGGAAACAGCCCTCCCTCGCCCACGGCTGATTGAGCTCGTTTGTGCAAGGACGCACTTCGTGATCTCCAACCTCTTCAACGCGACGACCATTCCTGTCCTGGAGCAGGTTGTTAATTTCGCGCAGATGCGCCATCAGGTGCTGGCGGGAAACATCGCCAACCTCGACACGCCCGGCTACCGCACCCGCGACCTTTCAACGGACGCTTTTCAAGACAGTCTGCGTCGAGCACTGGAGACCCGCGACGAACAGACCGCCTCCTTTGCGCCGCCGGACGCGGCGCTCAACCCCTTTGCCCCGGTCAAAGCGGGACTGGAAGGCATCTTGAGGCACGACGACGACAACGTCGGTCTGGAACAGCAATTGATGGAGATTGCCAAGAACGAAATGCGACACAACCTGGCCCTGACGATCATGAACAACCAACTGCAATTGATCGGCGCCGCCATCAGTGAACGAGCGTAAGAAGGGTCTTAGGTCTTACGAGCCACAACACGCAGCCCCCCCAGAATCCAAGACCTAAAACCTAAAACCTAAAACCTAAACCTACGGACCTTGCCCCATGCTCTCCGCCCTCGATGTCAGCACAAGCGCGCTAGTCGCCCAACAGGTGCGGCTGAGCGCCATCGCCAACAACATTGCCAACCTGTCGACGACGCACGACGAGACGGGTGCGGTGCGGCCCTACCAGCCGCGTTACCCCATCTTCGAGACCGACGAGGCGGTGCATGGCCCGTATGGCACTTCGGGGGTGAAGGTCGCCTCCGTGAAGATCGCCGACGTTGAGCCGCGCTGGAAGTATCAACCCACCCATCCCGACGCGGCGAAAGAAGGTCCGCACGCCGGCTATGTTCCCTACCCCAACATCGACTTGATGAGCGAGTTTACCGACGCCCTGGAAACGACGCGGGCTTACGAGGCCAACCTGGGCGTCATCGACGTCACCAAGGAGATGGTACAGCAAACCCTGCGGATTTTGGTGTAAGAGGTCGCCAGGAAACGCGCACACTTCAAGGAGTAAGCCGTGTCAGCCGTGAATTCCATCCAGGCTTCGCCCCTCACCCAACCGCGGGTTCTATCGGGCGCGAACGGCCCCGGGGCGTCGGGCGAAAGCTCCTTCAAAAGCTTTCTGCTCGATTCGATCGGCCAGGTCAACTCGATGCAGCAGGACGCCAACCGCGCCGTCGAACAGCTTGCCACGGGGGGCGAGGTGAGCCCGGCGGAGGTTTTTACGGCCGTTCAGAAGGCCGATCTGGCGTTTCACATGATGATGCAGGTTCGCAACAAGCTGGTGCAGGCCTACCAGGACGTGCAAAACATCCGCGTCTGAACGCCCTCGCCTCCCAGGCCCCCGACCCCAAGACGTAAGACCTAAGAACCTACCTTCAGAGGCGAAATGGATTTTTTGAATAAAACTTTTGCGCAGATCGCCGAGCTGTTCGGCTCGATGACGCCCGGCGCGCGAATCACAGCCGGGCTGCTGCTGGCGACGGTGGTGGTGAGCGGCGGTTACCTGTTCACGCACCAGGTGACCGGGGGCGACGCCTACCTGCTCGACGGCCAGAGTTTTACCCCCTCCGAACTGGACGCCATGCAGGCGGCCTTCGGCAAGGCTGGCCTGGGAAGCTTTGAAGTCGAGGGGGGACGACTGCGCGTGCCGCGGGGACTCAAGGCCAAATACATGGCAGCGCTGGCAGACTCCAACGCCATGCCGGCCCATTTCGGCTCCCACCTCGACGCGGCCGTGAGCAAGCCCAGTCCGTTCACCAGCAAGGCCCAACAGGAGGCGATGCTCAAGAATGCTCTGCAGAAGGAGCTTGCCTCCATCATCGGCCAGATGAAGGGAATCAAGGCGGCCGCCGTGTTTTACGACGTGCAGAAGCGGGGAGGATTCCGGCTGGAAAACACACTCACGGCGTCCGTCAGCGTGGAGCCGACCGGCTCCTCGATTCTGCCTGCCGACCAGGTGCCCAAGATTCGCGACCTCGTAGCGGGAGCCATCGGGGCCTCGCCCAACCAGGTGACGGTGGTCGATCTCAACGGTCCCACCTACAAGGCCGGCGGGAAAGACGAGGTGCCGGGGATTTTGGACGACCCCTATGCACAGCGCGTGAAGTACTGGTGCGACCACTATGAGAATCGGATCCTCCATGCGCTGGAGTACGTTCCGGGAGTCGTGGTCGCGGCCCACGTCGAGCTCGACCCGCACACCCGGTTGCAAGAAGAGAAGACGCAGGTCGATCCAAAGCCCGTTGCTATCACCATTCAAGAAGAGAATGAAACAAGTCAGAGCGATGGCGCGCCCCCGGCTGGCCAGCCGGGTTTGCAAGCCCAGCGACCTAACGCCCCGGCCACCCTGCCCGCCCAGGCACGAGGCAATCATTCGGACAAGGAACGCAGCTCGCTGAAACAACAAAACGACGTTTCACGAGATTACAAGAGAAGCGAAACCGCCCCGCTGACTCCCAAGCGAGTCGCCGTTACCGTCGGCATCCCCAGCGGCTACTTCGAGAAAATCTATCGTGAGGCGAATCCCACGCCCGCCGGGCAGCAGCCCGAGCCCATCGACAAGAAAAAGCTGGCCCAGATTCAAGACGAAGAGAGCAAAAAGATTCAGACGCATGTGACGAACCTGATTCCGCAAACCGATTTAACGGCCGACCCCCGGCCGTTGGTCACGGTAACTTCCTTTACCCAGTTGCCGGCCGAGGCCATTTCTGCTCCGGGGATGGGCGAAATCGGGTTCGACTGGCTCCTGGCCAACTGGAGCGGGGTGGGGATGACCGGCCTGGCGGTTGTCAGCCTCGTCATGCTTCGCTCGATGGTGCGATCGCCGCCCATTCAAACCTCGACTCCCGAGCTGCCGCTTCCTCCCGCGCCTCCCGCGAACGAAAGCGAGGTGAAGAAGGAAGAGACCGACGCGGCCCAAAAGGGGGCCGGGCGGCTCAAACGGAGACTCGGTTCGGGACAATCGCTACGCGACGAACTGGCAGAAATGGTGCGCGAGGACCCGGACACCGCGGCCAACATCCTACGCACTTGGATCGGCAGCGCGAGCTAGACTATGGGTGACCGCGAAGAAAAACTGCGCAGGGCCGCCATCGTGGTGCTCACCCTCGACGAGGCGACGGCCGAGAAGGTGCTCGCTCAGCTTCCCGCCGACGACGCGGCGCGGCTGCGGCGACTCATGGTCGATCTGGAATCGGTCGACGCGGACGAGGAACGTCGCACGCTCGGCGACTTTCTGCGCCAACGGCCGGCCAAAACCCGCGAGCGCGACTGGGGAGTCGAACTGAAGCTGAGCAGCGCGAGCAGCCGACCTGACGTTGGCGCGAACGCGCCGGCGCCGGCGACGGAAGACGACAAGGCGCCGTTTCGCTTCTTGCACGCCGCGCGAGGCGACAAGATCACCCCGTTCCTCGTCGGCGAGCATCCGCAAACGATCGCCGTCGTCGTCTCGCACTTGCCCGACGACCGTGCGGCGGCCGTGCTGGCGCAGCTTGACGGAGATCTGCAGGCCGGCGTCATCCGCCGCCTGATCGACCTCGACCAGGCCGATCCGGAGGTCGTTCGGGAGATCGAAGTGGCCTTGGAATCGCGAATGCTCGAGCAGGCCCTGGCCGAGCGCCGACAAGAAACCGGACTGGAATCGCTGGAGCGTATCCTGGAAGCGGCCGAACCGGCGCTGCGGCGGCGGATCGTCGAGAATCTGACGCGGCACAGTCCGCACCTGGTCGAAAGGTTTCGCCCGCCGGAGTTTGAATTCGACGACCTCCAGCGGCTCGACGAGTCGACGCTGGCGACGGTGCTCGCGGCGGCCGGTCCCGAAATTACCCGGCTGGCGCTGGCCGGCGCGGACGCCGAGTTCGTCAATCGTATTCTGGAACCACTCAGCCCGGCCGAAGCCAAGAAGATGCGGCGGATGATCGAGCGGATCGGGCCGGTCCGGTTAAGCGACGTGGAAGAAGCCCAGCGCGAGCTGGCCCGCATCGCCCGCGAAATGGCCTTGGAAGGAACGATCGAGCTGGTCCATGCCCCCAGTCATTAAGGCGGCCGACACGGCGCACGGCGTGCGGTCGGTCGCTTTCAATTTCGACGATCTGACGCTTCAGGCGGAAGCCTACCTGAGCAAGGTCCGCGCGCAGGCGCAGCAGATCGTCACCCAGGCGGCCAAAGATGCGGTCGCATTACGAAAGGCAGCCGAGGTCGAAGGACGGCGAGCCGGCGAACAAGCGATCGAGACGCTCGTCGACCAGAAGATCGCCAAACAGTTGGAAACCGTGCTCTCCGCCCTGCGCGCCGCCGTCGGCGAGATCGAGCGATCGAAGCAGGGGTGGCTGGCGAACTGGGAACGGCACGCGATTCATCTGGCCGCGGCCATAGCAAGTCGCGTCTGCCGGCGCGAGGTCGCCCGCCAAAACGAAATCACCGTGGAGCTGGTCCGAGAGGCGCTTGAGCTTGCCGGCGGAGGCGGCCGAATACGGGTCTTTCTTCACCCGGAAGATCAGGCCGCGCTGGGCCGCCAGTTGTCCCAGGTTGTGGACGAGTTCTCGCGCCTGGGCAAAGCCGAGATGGTTGCCGACGGGCAGATCAGCCGGGGAGGGTGTCGCGTGGAAACCGACTACGGCGTGATCGACCAGCAGTTCGAAGCCCAGCTTGCACGCATCGAGGAGGAACTGTCGTAGGAGTGAACGAGCAAACCCATGTCGTCGTACAGCGATCTGCTTGACAGTATTCTGCCCACGGCCCTCGAAGGACGCGTGGCCCGCCTAACCGGCTTGACCGCCGCCGTGGCCGGCTTGCCCGCTCCGGTCGGCGCGGTCGTCGAAATCGAACGGCAGCAGGACCGCCCGCTGGAAGCCGAGGTGGTTGGTTTCCGTGACGACGTGACGCTCGTTTGTCCCATCGGCGAACTGCACGGCGTGCGCCGGGGCAATCGCGTCCGTTTGGCGCGCACGCGGGCCGGCCTCCGTGTGGGGCCGGAGCTGTTGGGCAGGGTGGTCAACGCGCGCGGGCAGGCCATTGACGGTCGTCCCCAGCCGCCTCTTCCGATTCGGGTCGCCCTTTATCGCGAGCCGCCTCCGCCCGTGGACCGACCCAGAATTGATACCCCGCTGTCAACCGGAATTCGCGCCATCGACGGGCTGTTGACCTGCGGCAAGGGGCAGCGGATGGGAATCTTTTCCGGATCGGGCGTGGGCAAGAGCGTCACGCTGGGGATGATGTCTCGCAATACGTCGGCCGACGTCAACGTGATCGCGCTGATCGGCGAGCGCGGCCGCGAGGTGAACGAGTTTGTCGAGCGCGACCTCGGGCCGGCCGGCTTGGCTAAAAGCGTCGTTGTGGTCGCCACCAGCGACGAGCCGGCGCTGTTGCGCGTGCGAGCGGCCTTCACGGCGACGGCGATCGCCGAGTACTTCCGCGATCGGGGGCTCGACGTGCTGCTGGTCATGGATTCGCTCACGCGCTTCGCTATGGCTCAACGAGAAATCGGGCTGGCGGCCGGCGAGCCGCCTACGACACGCGGATATCCCCCTTCGGTCTTTGCCATGTTGCCCCGGCTCGTCGAGCGGGCCGGGCGCAGCCGCTCGGGAAGCATCACCGCCTTCTACTCGGTGTTGGTGGAGGCCGACGACCCCCAGGAACCGATCGGCGACTCGGTACGCGGGCTTCTCGACGGCCATACCTGGCTTTCGCGCAAGCTGGCGGGCCGCGGACACTACCCGGCCATCGACCTGCTGGGCAGCATCAGCCGCTTGATGACGGAGGTGACCACCAAAGAACATCGCGACGCGGCGAATTTCGTGCGCGAACTGCTGGGCGCGCACCGCGATCACGAAGACCTGATTTCCATCGGGGCTTACCGCCGGGGGAGCAACCGCTCGGTCGATTTGGCCATCGATCTCTGGGAACCCATGCAGCAGTTCCTGAGGCAAGGCGTCGATGAATCGTCCACCGTGGAAAAAGCCGCCGAGCTGTTGACGCAGTTGCGATCGCGATCGGCACAACGTCCTGCAACCCAGGGTAATTGATGCGCGCTCCTCGTATCGCAAGCGACGGCGCGGCAGCACTCACCGAAGACAGCTAATCCAAAAATGGCCCGATTCCAATTCCGTCTGGCGACTCTTCTCAGGCTCCGCGAACTGGCCCGCGACGAGCGGCGCGCGCAGCTCGCCGAAGCAATGCGGCTGGCCGACCAGGTGCGCGCTCGTCAGGACGACATTGGCTCGTTGATCGACTCGACGCGAAAGCTGCAAGTGCCTCGTCCAGGCGCCCTCGACGTGGACGAACTGCTGAACGCGACCCGCTACGAATTGGTGTTGCGGGCCGAACTGCGACAGCTCGAATTACAGCAGGCGACGATCGAGACGGAGATCGAAAGGCGCCGCGAGGCGCTCGTCGCGGCCGACCGCGACGTCCGGTCGCTGGAGCTATTGCGCGACGCGCAGCAAGAACGGCACTCCGCCGAGGAGGAACAACGATCCCGCAAAGAACTCGACGAGGTCGCCCTACGTCGGTACGCCGTGGAGCCGGTTGAATGATAGGACGTTTACTGGGTGGGCTCGCGTCGATCATTTCGGCCATCTGCGTGGCCACGGTGATTGCCGCCGCGCTGGGGCTGGGCTATCTGCGGCAACAAGGCAAGCTCGACGAGAAGACATTGCTCAAAGTGGTTGCCGTAATCAACGGCATGGAAGCGTCGCCTGCCGCCGTGCCCCAGGATGAAACCGGCGCGCAACCAGGGTCGGAACAAGCATCGTTAGAGCACGTGGCGCGGCAGCGCGCGCTGAAGAGCCGCGACATTGAGCTACGAGAGCAGGCGCTCAACGACAATCTTTCGGTGGTTCGGGCTGAATACGCCAAGCTGATCGACGAAAAAGACCGATATGAACGTATCAAAGCGGCCTTCCGCGCGCAGCTCGACCAGGAGCGGGAGGGGGTGCTGGCGACGAATCGCGAGGTGGTCCGCGGCATCCTGGAGAACCTGAAGCCGAAGCAGGCCAAGGAGCAGATCCTCCGGATGGTCAACAACGGCGAGATGACCGATGTGATCAAGATACTCTCGCTGATGCCGAGTGGCAGACGGGGCAAAATCCTGGGCGAGTTCAAGACGGACGAAGAGGCGGAAAAGCTGGCCGACATTCTCAAACAAATTCGCGACGGAGTGCCCGAGGAAGGCTTGATCGACGAAGCCGAAAACGCGCTCGCCCAGCCCGATGCCTCCGCCGGCTCTGAGGGGAAAAGCACCCCATAGAAGGTTCAACGAATGACCGCGCCATCCATTTCGACGACCGGAGTTGCGAGTCCCCTGTTCGACGCGCTCTCCACGTCGGTCTCGGTTTACAGCGCGCCACAGACCATCGCGCCGTTCAGCTCGCTTCTGCAGCAAGCGCAGACGCCGCCGCCATCCCCTCCCGCTCCGCCACCGCAACCGCCGGCTCCTCCTCCCCCGCCGGCCAGCCACCGTGCTTCGGACGGCGCGTCGCACGCGGCGCCGGCAGACTCGCCAGACTCCTCAGCTTCCCAGGCTCCTTCGGCTTCCGCCGGTCGTGACGATCAAACGGCGAGCGACGGGACGAGTTCGGCCACGAGCCAGGCTCAAGATCCCTCCTCGCAGCAGGCCGGCAACGCCGACTCGCCGAATCAGCAAACGAGCCCCGCGCACGACAATTCCGCGGTGGCACAGCATCACGCTGCCGCGAAACACGCCGGGAAGAACGGGACCGGGGCATCGTCGGCCGCCACGAGCGACCAGGCGGCGGCCAAAACGAACGCGGAAGCGACGTCGGTTGCCGCCGTTCAGCCGGCCAAGAAGGGTCAACAACAGCGTGATGATTCGCACGGCGACAAATCGGCCGGCGCGAACGACTCGACAGGATCGAGCGAACAAGCGGCCGGCGCGCTTGTCGATCCTACGACGCAAGCGGCGGTGCCGGTCGTCGCCACGGCGGGTGGAAAAGATCACTCCGCAGGCAATCAGGACGGGACAACCTCATCGGGCGGGAACGCCGCAGACGCCCACGTTGTCGCGGACGCGTTGGCGGCGGCGAGCCAGAGCCAGGCGGTTCCCAGCGCCGGCGCGAATCCCGGCAAATCGCTGCAGCCCAAATCGCAGACCACATCGACCACCAAGGCCGGCGGCGCCGGGTCAAGCACCCCCGGATCATCCCAGCCGGGGAGCGGTTTCACGAGCGCGGTGGCCAAGGCGGCCGATCAAGCGGCTCTCGCGCCGCAAGCGTTGACGACCGCCGATAACACGACCGCCGGCAACGGCTCGACGGCCGCGGCACAAGCGCCGGCGTCCGTCTCGACGAACGCGGTGCAGGCTGTGGCGACCTCTACCGTCGACACCGCCCAGCCGACCGAGACCACGTCGACGGCGTCCAGCCAGGCGGCCTCTCCGGCA
The DNA here is from genome assembly GCA_035550375.1 of Pirellulales bacterium. Taxonomy (GTDB): domain Bacteria; phylum Planctomycetota; class Planctomycetia; order Pirellulales; family JAICIG01; genus DASSFG01. The sequence continues at coordinate 79,407 of DASZPH010000047.1, forward strand.
ACCGTCACGCCGGCCGGCCTCTCGGCTTCAAACGGTCCTGCGGCCGGGCAATCGAACGCCGCGCCCTACACGGCCGCAAACTCACCGCAGAGTACGGCGGGGGCTGGTCCGGGCACCGTCGATCGGGCCCGCTTCGTACAACGAGTGACGCGCGCCTTCCAAGCGGCGGGCGACCAGGGAGGAGAGATTCGGCTGAGGCTCAGTCCGCCGGAACTCGGCTCGCTGCAGATGCAAATCAGCGTCAAAGACGGGGGCATCACGGCTCACATTCAGGCTGACAACAGCACGGCCCAGCAGCTTCTGCTGGAGAGCCTGCCCGATCTGCGAGACCGCCTGGCGCAACAGGATATCCACATCGAGCGATTCGACGTCCAGGTGGCCGGTCAGTCCTCAGGTGGGATGCCCCAATCGTCCCAAGGAAATCCTGACTTCGACCAGACCAGCCGACGACCGATGACCGCCAGTAACGCGCCTTCGCCTTCCAAGGCGGCCGAGCCGAGCCAGGCGGCAAGCGGCGTCATGACATTAACCAGCGTGGCGCTCAACGTCGTGGTGTGACCGCGTCCCGGACGACACGAAACTGCGGGCTTGAAGACCAAGGAGAAACGACATGTCGACGACCACTGGCGCCAGCGGCGCGTCATCCTCGACCGGGGCGAACTCGACGACAAGCTCGACCGACAAACTGACCAGCATTACGCCGGACGATTTCCTGCAGTTGCTGATCACGCAGTTGAAGAACCAGGATCCGCTCAACCCGACCAGCAGCGATCAGATTCTGCAACAGATCAGCCTGATCGACAACATCGAGGCCACGACCAACCTCTCTAGCTCGCTCAACTCGGTGGCCACCGATCAGGGCTTTCAGGCGGCTAGTGGGCTGATCGGCATGCAGGTGCAGGGTGTCGATTCCAACGGCAACCCGGTGTCCGGGACGGTGGACAGCGCGAGCTTCTCCAACGGCGTCGCCTCGTTGAACGTAGGAAGCCAGACGATGCCCCTTTCCGGAATCAGCGCCATCGGTGGTCAGGGCACGTCCACACCGACCAGCGGCGGCTAACGATCAGACAACAGCATCCATTCAATCAGGACTCTGTCAGAGGGGAGCATAGGCCATGTCACTTTCGTCCGTATTCAGCACCGCGATTTCCGGCCTTCAGGCAGCCGAAACCTCGATCGACGTTACTGGCAACAACGTGGCCAACGCCAATACGATCGGCTTCAAGCAATCGACGGCCGAGTTTGCGACTCAGTTTCTGCAAACCCTGTCGATCGGCTCCGCCCCCAGCGCCAACAACGGCGGTACCGACCCGACGCAGGTCGGGCTGGGCGTGCAGGTCACGTCCATCACTCCCGATTTCACCCAAGGTAACCTGGAGATCAGCTCCTCCCCGTCGGACATGGCGATCCAGGGGAACGGGTTCTTCATCGTGCAGGGAACGTCAGGCCAGCAGCTTTACACCCGTAACGGCGGCTTCACGCCCAACTCGCTGAACGAACTCACCACCAGCACCGGCCAGGTGCTGATGGGCTACGGCGTTGACAACAATTTCAGCATCCAGACGACACAGCTCCAGCCGCTCACGATTCCCTTGGGGTCGACGGCGGTCGCCAAGGCGACTCAGAACGTCGAGCTGCAAGGAACGCTGACTCCGACCGGCGACGTGGCCACGACCGGCGCGATCATCCAAAGCGGGTCGCTGGGCGACGCAGCGATGACGGCGCCCCCTACTGCAAACCCACCGGCCTTGGCACCTGTGCCCGACACCCTGGGCGCAGGAACGACGGCCACCGGCGCCGCGGGGGGTAATCTCACGGCGGGCGGTACCTATTCTTACGAAGTCGTGTTCGCCAACGGCCCCGTCGGAAACCCCAACAGCACCACAAGTCTTCCCTCGCAATCGATCGGACCGATCACGCTGGGCGCAGGCCAGCAATCGATCAACCTCAATAACATCCCGACCGACCCGACCGGCACGTATACGGATCGTTACATCTATCGCACCTCCGCCGGCGGAACTTCCTATCAGCTTGTCGCCGACATTCCGAATAACACCGCGACGACCTACACCGATACCACGGCCGACGCCAGCTTGGGAGCGACGGTCAGCACAGCCGCTCTCAACGGTGAGTACAGCTATTACGTCACCTACGCCAACGCCATCGGCGGACCGGGCAACGGGGTGGAGAGCCGGCCCACGCCGCTCTTGGGACCGATCAACGTGGTGAACGGCCGCGTCGAACTTCAGAACCTGCCCGTCGACACGAGCGGCCAGTGGACGGTGCGCCGCATCTACCGAAACTCGGCCACCAATCCGAACCAGTTCAACTTTGTGGCCGAAATCCCCAACATGACGTCCAACGTCAGTTACACCGACAGCGCTTCGGATGCGTCGATCGCCAGCAACGCCCAGATCAATCTGAATGGACCTCCCATCACGAGCAACACGCTGCTCACCAACGTCCTGCAATACAGCAACGGCGCCTACGAGAATCTCTTTCAGCTCGGCACGCTGAGCTTCGCCGGAACGATCGGCGGAACCCAGCAACCGGCCAAGACCTTTACCATCACGGCCAAAAGCACGGTGCAAGATCTGGCCAGTTTCATGGATCAGGCCCTGGGCATCCAATCGCCGCCGGGACCCGATGCCAACAACCCGATTCCCAACGATTCGTCCGGGTTGCCGCCGGGCGTCTCCGTCACGTCGCAGGGACAGATTCAATTCGTCAGCAACGCCGGCGTGGACAATGCCGTCTCGATCAGTCTTTCGGCATTGCAATTCACGCCCACCAACGGCACGGCGCAAACCGTCCCCTTGACGTTCAATCAAACGCAGGCCGCGGTCGGGCAAAGCGTGACGGCCAATTTCGTGGCCTACGACTCGCTTGGTATTCCGATTAACGTCAACATCACGGCCGTGCTCCAGTCGCGCACCAGCACGCAAACGGTTTACCGCTGGTTTGCCGATTCGCCGCAGAACGACCCTACGACCGGATCCGCAATCGCCGTCGGCACGGGGCTGGTCACATTCAACGGCGCGGGCCAATTCGTCTCGACGACCAACTCCACCGTGGCGATCCAGCGGGCCCACGTCCCCTCGGCGAAGCCGCTGCAATTCAACCTCGATTTCTCGCAACTCTCCGGTCTGGCGGCGAACTCGCCGTCGTTGTCGGTCACGAGCCAGGACGGATTTCCTCCGGGAAAACTCACCAGCTATACCGTCGGAACTGACGGCGTCATCAAGGGGTCGTTCGACAACGGAACGCAGCGCGACCTGGGACAGGTGATTCTGGCCAGGTTCGCCAACCCCGCCGGGCTCGAACAGCAGGGGCAGAACCTCTACACGCCGGGCGTGAACTCGGGGCTGCCGGTGTTCGGCGCGCCCAACTCGAACGCCATCGGCTCGATCGTTTCTGGAGCGCTGGAGCAGTCGAACACGGACGTCAGCTCCAACTTGATCAACCTGATTACGTCGTCGACGCAGTACCGCGGCAACGCCCAGGTGATCAGCACCGCCCAAACGCTCTTCGACACGCTGTTGCAACTACGCACGTCGTAGGCCGACGGCGGACTTTGGGCTCCCGATGCCCGGCGAAGCCCCCCGATTCTCGGCAAAGCCGACGTTAACCGCGCCGGGCCCGCATGGTTGCGCGATTCGCTTGCGCCGACGGGTTCATTTCGTGACGGTTGACGGGTATAAATAGTGCGCCGCGAGAAGCACCAGGCCGGCTTTGAGCCCCGTTTGCCGTGAGGTAGGGATACATGAAGAGGAAGTTCGTTTTTGTTCTGCTCTCCGGCGCCGCAATGCTGGCCGGAAACGCCTGGGCCGCCGATAAGGCCCAGCCGAAATCGGCGACCGCGAAGCCGGCCGCAAACCAGGGCGCCACGAAGCCGGCCGGCGATCGGGCGGCCGACGAGAAGGCCCTGCGGAAATCGGCCGACGACTTTGCCCGCGCCTTTAACGCCCGCGACGCCAAGGCGATCGCGGCGCAGTTCGCTCCGCGGGCTGAAATGGTCGATCTCGACGGAAACGTCCTCCAAGGGCGTCAAGCAATCGAAGAGTCGTTCGCGCGCCAGTTTGCCGAGCCGCTGTTCAAGATCGCGGTCGAAATCGAGTCGCTGCGATTCGTCGGCGATAACGTGGCGGTCGAGGACGGTCATCTGGTGATGACGGGCGAAGACAACGACATCACCCTTCGCAGCCGCTACACGGCGGTCCACGTGCGCGAGGGGGGCAAGTGGCTGGTCGCCAGTTCCCGGGACGTCGTCAATCCTAACGATCGAACCGAGCCGCACGAGCATCTGCGGCAGCTTGCCTGGCTGGTTGGAGAGTGGGTTGAAGAAAGCGGCAATTCCATCGTCGTCACCTCTTACCGCTGGGACGAGGGCAAGAACTACCTCTTGGGCGATTATTCCGTCCAAGTTGCCGGGCAAGCGGCCATGAGAGGGACGCAGCGCATCGGCTGGGATCCGCTAACCCGGCAGATCAAAACCTGGACGTTCGACAGCGACGGAGGGTACGGGGAGGGCTATTGGCACCGCGACGGCGACCGCTGGCTGGTGAAGCTCGAGGGGGTTTCGGCGGACGGCCGTAGCGGATCGATGACGCAAATTCACACTCCCCTCAACGACCACCGCCGCACCTGGCGCGCCGTCGATCGCGTGTTGGGCGGCGAGCCGCTCGACGACATCGAAGAGATTACCGTGGTGCGGCCGGCGCCGAAGCCGAAACAGCCGTCCGACAAAAAGCGCGACTGACCCGAACCAACTTTCTTTGAAAACAGGCTATTGCTTATGAGCCAGAAACTTTGCCTCGGCGCCTCGATCGTTCTCGGCGTCGTGCTCCTTGGCGAAACCGCTTACGGCCGGGGTGGGGGCGGCGGAGGACATGGCGGCGGCGGAGGTTTTCCCGGAGGCGGAGGATTTCATGGCGGCGGCGGGTTTCCCGGAGGTGGAGGATTTCACGGCGGAGGCGGGTTTCATCCGGGCGGCGGTTTCCCCGGCGCCTCGGGCATCCACGCCGGCGGCGGCATTGCTGGCGGCGGATGGCACGGTGGTCTGCCCGCGGGCGGCCATCTTCCGGGCGTCGGAGGTGAGCATCTGGGAGGCATCGGCCACGGGTTTCCGGGGACGCTGCCGGGGGTTGGTCTCGGGCCGGGTGTCGGCCACGGGGGCTTGCCCGGCGGCTTTCCAGGACTCGGCGCTCCAGGACTGGCAGGACACGGGGCCGGTTGGGCCGGCGGGTTTCCTGGTCACGGAGTCGGCTGGCACGGCGGCATTCCGGGTGCCGGGGGCTACTGGGGACATGCTCATCCTTACGGCTGGTACAACGGCCACTGGCACAACCATTGGTACGGCAACGGTTTCGGTGGCTACTGGGGCGGTTGGGGCTACCCGCTCGCCTGGGGACTCACCGGCTGGGGACTCGGCAGCCTCTGGTACTCAAGCGGCTACGTGCCCTACTACAACCCCTACTACGCGCCCGGCGTAGCCGGAGCATGGAACTACGGCCAGCCGATTCCGGTCGTTAGCTCCCCAGCATTGGCTGGCTCTCCCGCTCTGGCCGGTGCTCCGGATGCCGTCGATCCGAACGCCATTGGCCCGAATGGGGTCGACCCCAACGCCGTCGATCCGAATCTTGCCGGTCCCGATGTTGCGGGCAACCCGGACGTCGACGCGGCGGTCGAGCGGTTCCGGGCCGGCGACTATCCCGGCGCGCTGACCCTTGTCGACGGCGCTATCCGTGCCCAGCCCTCCGACGCGGCCGCCCATGAGTTGCGGGCCCTGATTTTGTTTGCGATGGAAGACTACTCGCAGGCGGCGGCCACGATCCACTCGGTGCTGGCGATCGGTCCCGGCTGGGACTGGACGACGCTCAGCAGCCTGTACCCCGACATGCAGACCTACATGGCGCAGTTGCGGGCGCTGGAGACCTTTGTGAACGCGCATCCTCGTCAGGCCGACGCGCGTTTCTTGCTGGCCTACCACTACATGACCCAGGGCCACGCCGGCGAAGCCGCCAGCGAGTTGGAGAGGGTGGTCGACTTGATGCCCAGTGATAAACTGGCCGCCGACCTGCTGCGGATGGTGAAGGGGGACAAAGCCGGGGCGCCTCCGCCCGACGCCGCTCCTCCTCCGCCGGCTCCTGACGCAAAGCCGGTCGACCCAGGCTCGCTGGCCGGAAGCTGGCAGGCTAGCCGCGACGACGGCTCGAAATTCAATCTGAACCTGGCGGCCGACAAAACGTTCTCCTGGAAGTTCTCGCACGACCAGCAATCGCAAACGATTGCCGGCACCTACAGCGTCGACAACGGCCTGCTGATCATGCAGAGCAAAACGGGCGGCGCGATGGTGGGCCAGTTGAGCGCCGCGGGCGGCGACCGCTTTACGTTCAAGCCGCTAGGCGGTCCCGCGGATGATCCGGGGCTGACATTCACGAGGTGAGTCTTGTCCCCGCGCCAAGTCCGTGGCTCGGAACGAATCCGCGGGCCGCGCCAGGGGCGGCGGTTCATCTCGCTTAAAATACCCTCTTGGTCTTTGTTGCAGCGCACGGCCGCGCCGGGTTATCCTGTTAATCGCGGCCACCGGCCGCCCCGCCCCAAAAGCGCCTCATAGGAGCCCTTCCCAATGCCCGCCCCATCGAAGAACGATCGGCCGCAGACCGTGGCGATTCCCTCGCGTCGCGATTTTCTCAGACAGTCCGGCACGGTCGTCGTCGGCGGAGCACTGGCGGGCACCCTGAGCATCGCCCGGAGCGCACACGCGGGAGGAGACGACACGCTTAAAATCGGGCTCATCGGCTGCGGCAACCGGGGCACCGGCGCGGCCAAGAACGCGCTGCTCGCCGACAGCAACGTCAAGCTGACGGCCATGGGCGACACGTTTGCCGACCGCATTGCGGACAGCCTCAGCGGCCTGAAAAAGGAGGTTCCGGAAGACAAGATCGCCGTCGAGCAGGACCACTGCTTCGTCGGCTTCGACGCCTATCAGAAGGTGATCGACAGCGGCGTCGACGTGGTGCTGCTCTGTTCGCCGCCCCACTTTCGTCCGGCCCACTTCAAGGCGGCGGTGGCCGCCGGCAAGCACATCTTTGCGGAGAAACCGGTGGCGGTCGACGCGCCCGGCGTTCGCAGCGTGCTGGCCACGGCGGAAGAAGCCCGCCAGAAGGGGCTCGCGGTCGTTTCCGGCCTTTGCTGGCGGTATCACCAGCCGAAGCGCGAGGTGATCGGCCGGATTCACGACGGCGCCATCGGCGACGTGATGGCGATTCAATGCAACTACAACGCGGGAGGACTGTGGGTCAAGCCGCGGCAGCCTCAGTGGAGCGACATGGAATGGCAGCTTCGCAACTGGCTCTACTTCACTTGGCTGTCGGGCGACCACAACGTGGAACAGCACGTCCACAGCCTCGACAAGGCGGCTTGGATCATGAAGGAGGAACCGCCCGTCAAAGCGACCGGGCTGGGCGGACGGCAGGTGCGCGTCCAGCCGGAATACGGCAACATCTTCGACCACCACGCGGTCGTTTACGAGTACGCCAACGGCGTGAAGCTGTTTGCCTTCTGCCGCCAGCAGGATAACTGCAGCATGGACGTGAACGACTACGTCATGGGGACGAAGGGGAGGGTCGACATCATGGCGCACACGGTCTCCGGCGACAACAACTGGCGATACCGCGGCCCGAACCCCAACATGTATCAGGTCGAGCACGACGAGTTGTTCGCCAGCATCCGGTCGGGCAGGCCGATCGACAATTCTCTCTATATGGCCCGCAGCACGATGTTGGCCATCCTGGGACGCATGGCGACGTACACCGGCCAGACGATCACCTGGGACGAGGCGCTTAACTCGCAGGAAGACCTGACCCCGCCGTCGTACGATTGGACCACCCTGCCGGTCGCCTCGGTCGCTCTGCCCGGCGTGACGAAATTCGCCTGACTTCGGCTACCGGTGGTCGAGCGACATCCCGATGATCCCGACCGCCAGCACAATCGTGAATACGATTCCCATCACGAGTCCGAAGATGGCGCGCCCCCAACCGTGCAGCTTCGGATTCCGTCGCAGGTGAACGATCGCGACGACGCCTAGAATGATCGCCAGCGGTGCCGGCAGGCATAGCGCGGCGAACAGTCCCGCGTAACCGGCGGCAATCGCCCAGCCCGACCTGCCGACGGGCAACAGCATCCGAATTGCCGGGTCCTCGCCCAGGTCGCGTGTGGGAGGCGGCGGGGGATACCGGTTTCCGGGTGGAGCGGGCGCCGCCGAAAACGGACTGCCCGCGACCAACTCGGCCGACAGCGGCACCTGGTTGATCGCTTGGCAATGCGGACAGCGCACCGCTTTGCCGGCCGCCTCTTCTGAAGCTCGCATGACCCGCGAGCAGGAAGAGCAAACGATGTCGATAGGCATGCCCGTACCCTCGATTTGTAATGCCAACGTGGTCGCACAAGGAAGAGGTTACTCGAAGCGACGCGGTCGTTCCAGAAGGCGGCCGTCAGGCCACGCGACGGTCGGCAAAATCCGTCGCCGCCTGCAAGCCGGGCCAGCGCCGTAAAACGACGGCCGCCATGTGTCCGCCGAAGGCCACGGAGAGCTTAAGTGCGTGGTCGAACTGTGTTTTGCGGCCCACGATCGGAATACAGTCGAGATCGCACTCAGGATCGGGATCGGTCAGATTGGCCGTCGGGGGGGCGAAGCCGTCTCGCATGGCGAGCGTTGTGATGGCCAGTTCGACGCTTCCGGCGGCGTTCACCAGGTGGCCGAGCATCGATTTGGTCGAGCTCAGGCAGATGCGGTCGGCCGAACGCCCCAAAGCGCGGCGAATTCCCCGCGTCTCGACGATGTCATTTTGTTGCGTGCCGGTTCCGTGGGCGTTGATGTAACCCAGGTCGCCGGGAGCAATGCCCGCCCGCTGCAAGGTTGCGCCGATGAGGTAGGCCAGCGTCGCGCTTTCGGCATCCATGCCCGTGATGTGGTGCGCCTCGGCCTGCATCTTGCCTCCCGCAACTTCGGCGTAAATGCGGGCACCGCGGCGCAGGGCGTGGCTGAGTCGCTCGAGCACGAAGATCGCGGCCCCCTCCCCCATCACAAAGCCGCTCCGGCGGCTGTCGAAAGGGCGCGAGGCCTGCTGGGGGTCGTCATGGTGGGCCAGGACGCGCATGGCCTGAAAACCGGCGGCAAACAGCGGGTCGATCGCTTCGGCGCTTCCCGCCAAAGCGATATCGCACTGGTCGTCCTGGATGCTGCGTACGGCCGACAAAACTTCGACCAGACCGCTGGCGCAGGCCGTCGAATGGCAGAGACGCGGCCCGCGAAGGTCGAAACGGTTGGCAACCGTCGCGCAGGCCGTGTTGGGAAACCATTGGTGCCACCAGGGAACGGCCCGTTTTTCGGAAACGGTCGGGAGCCCTTTGCACTCGTCGAACCAGCCGGCGTCGCCCATGTGGCCGCTGATGGCGCAGCCGAATCGATCGCGATCGATCCGCCGAAAGTCGAGGTTCGCGTCCTCCAATGCCTCGTTTGCCGCGTGGAGATTGAGGGTGATCCATTTAAGCTGCCCAGGAAACTCTCGCTCGATCGTGACGGGGGCTCCGATCGAGATGCTCTGGGGAACGTCGGGCAGACCGCGCACGGAGCGAATTCCGCTTCTCCCTTCGCGCACGCTTCGCCAGACCGTCTCTCGGTCGGAACCGAGAGCGGCGATCATTCCGATTCCCGTGATGACGATCGGCTCCGGCCGACATGGTCGGTGGCGTCCCGTCAGACTCATTCGCACGTCGACTCCAGAAAACCAGGTTGCACGTTTATACGCTGGGAATCACCCGCCTCCGATTTAGGCGCGGCCGTGCCCATCCGTCGTTCCGATCTGAACAAGGGCGGCCTGGCAAGATCGCCAGGCCCGGCCCAGCGGCGGAAATTAACGAAATCCCAGGCCTTAGGCTAGGCGAGCTGAATTTTTTCTGCGCCGGGTGGTTGCATTGGCTGCTAGACCTGCTAAACTCCGCCTTCGTGGGAAACAAACCCATTTTTGACATCTAGACGGTAATTTTCGGGGAAAACAACCCAAAACGCCAAAGACCCGGGAATGGAGACGCCTGGAAGAAGCACCTTGCACGGCCTCTCATGCCCGACACCAAAGAGTTCATCCTCGGCGAGTTTCCACGGACGTTCGATGAGCGTTACCGATTGGCTATTCCCGCCGAGCTAGTAGCCGCGATGGGCGGCGAAGAAGTCGACTATATCCTGGCCAAAGAACGGCCCGGCTGCCTGAGCCTATGGAACGCTGCAAACTGGCAAAGCAAGCTCGCTGCGGGAGTCGACCTTGTTCAGGCAAAAATACGAGCCGGCAAACTGGAAGGAAAGATGGGGCAAGTACAGCTTTTGGGTCGCCTGCTCTCTTCCCGGCACCGCACCGTGCAACTCGCCGCCCGAGGCAGGCTGCTCGTGCCGGAGGGCTTTCGGGAATTCCTCCACGCCGAACCCAACAGCGACGTGATGATCATTGGGGCCGCGGTATGCGTCGAGATTTGGAACCCCAAGTCCTGGATGACCTATCTCGAACAGCGTATGCCCAGGTTTCGCCGTTTGCTCGATCGTCTCTCCGGCTAAACACTACAAACCAATCCAGCGCTCATGCCCGGTACGAGAGGAAGTGCTGTCTTCGTCCCACCGATGTCACCCGGTTGGGGAAACGCAAACATCCAAGGATTGGAACGATTGGCATGGAGGCCATTGTTTCCCTTCCTTTCTGCCGGGCATGTTTTTTAACACCCAGCCGGACCCCGAGCCTCGCTAACTAATCCGACGCGCAAAGCGAGGAGAGAAACGGGTTCCGACACGCAGAGCGCCAGCGAGAAGCAAGTCCGACGGCCTCTCGCTGGCGCTTCGCGTTGGTGTGGGGAGCCGAGCCCAAGGGACGCAATTTCTGGCGCGGCGCGTCCCGTTATGTTGCGGCCGTTACTTGCCGGCCGCCGCGAAATGTCGCTCGGTTTCAACGTAGCCTAGCCGCAACTCGTGCAGGAGATTGTCGAGCAACCGCGTTTCTTCCGGCGTGCGGTTACCGGCCGTTTTTGTCTCCAGCATCTCCAGCGTGTCGATGAAGTGTTTCGCCTCTTCCAGTTGAACTTCCGGTTTGCCCGAAACGGGATGCGGAATCTGGCCCATTGAGACCAGCGCCTGGGTAGCAAGCGTCGTCAAGAGTACGGCCAGCGTCGCCGGAGGGAGCGGCGCGATCGATTGCTGACCTGCTGAGTCCGGCGCGGCCGACTGCGGCCCAGCCGACGGATCTTGGTGCACCTGGCGCTCGAGCGCCTCCTTCTCGGCCTGGGCCTGACTTTTCCAGTCCTCGTCGATGATGATCTTGGACGCAGGTTGCTCTGGCGAAGGTTGCGTGCTCACGACGTTTCCAACTCCCTGGTCCGCTCGCCGCGCATGGCGCGCCGCTCGACGGCTGCGGCCACGAAGCCGGCGAAGAGCGGATGTGCGGCGGTCGGCTTACTCTTGAACTCGGGGTGAAACTGGACGGCCACAAACCACGGATGGCTCGGCAGTTCGACAATCTCCACGAGCGAACCATCAGGACTCGTGGCAGCAAACAACATTCCGTTCGCCGAAAATTGCTGCCGGTAGACGTTGTTGAACTCGTAGCGATGACGATGCCGCTCACTGATCATGGTCGTTCCATAGCAGGCGGCCGCCTTGCTCGTGGGGTCCAGCAGCGCCTCCTGGGCGCCCAACCGCATCGTCCCGCCCTTGTCGATGATCGTCCGCTGCTCGTCGAGCAGGCAAATCACCGGATGGGGCGTATCCTTGTTGAACTCCGTCGAGTGGGCCCCCTCCAGCCCGACCTCGTTGCGGGCGAACTCGATCACCGCGCACTGCATTCCCAGGCAGATTCCCAAGAACGGGATCTCGCGCTGGCGGGCAAAGTGGATTGCGTCGACCTTCCCCTCGATGCCCCGCTCGCCGAAGCCGCCGGGCACGATCATTCCGTCGTAGCCCGACAGCAGCCGCTCCGGGCCCTCGCGCTCGACGTCTTCGCTCTGAATGCGCTGCACGCGAACTTGCGCCATATTGGCCACCCCGGCATGATCGAGCGCCTCGTAAATCGACTTATAAGCGTCGCGATGCTCGGCATACTTACCCACGACGGCGACGCTGATCTCGTGTTCCGGATTTCGCAACCGGTGCAGCAGGTCGCGCCAATCGTCGAGATCGATCGGTCCGGCCGCCAGGCCCAACCGCTTGACGATTAGTTCATCCAATCGGTTGTCAACGAGGCTGAGCGGCACCTCATAAATCGAAAAATCCTTGTCCTTCTCCTCGATGACCGCTTCACGCGAGACATTGCAGAACAGGCCGATCTTTTCGCGATCTTCGCGGCTCAGCGAACGCTCGGTGCGGCAGACGAGAATGTCGGGTTGAATGCCGATTTCGCGCAACTGACCGACGGAGTGTTGCGTCGGCTTGGTCTTCAGTTCGCCAGCCGCCTTCAAATAGGGGACGAGCGTCAGGTGGATATAAAGGCAGTGTTCCTTGCCCACGTCGAGCGCAAACTGACGGATGGCTTCCAGGAAGGGCTGGCTCTCGATGTCGCCCACCGTGCCGCCGATCTCGGTGATGACGACGTCGACGTTTTCACTGGCCAGCTTATGGATGCACGACTTGATCTCGTTGGTGATGTGCGGGATCACCTGCACCGTCTTGCCCAGAAACTCGCCTCGCCGCTCCTTGTTGATCACCGAGAGATAGATCTGTCCGGTGGTGTAGTTCGAGTCGCGCGTGAGCGGGCTGCCCGTGAATCGCTCGTAGTGGCCCAGGTCGAGATCGGTCTCGCTGCCGTCGTCCAGCACGTAGACTTCGCCGTGCTGATAGGGGCTCATCGTGCCCGGATCAACGTTGATGTACGGGTCGAATTTCTGCATTCGCACCCGCAGCCCCCGTTGCTCCAGCAGCATGCCGATGGAAGCGCTGGTCAGCCCCTTGCCGAGCGAACTGACGACGCCACCCGTCACGAAAATGAACTTGGTCATGAACGTCTCCGTAAGCCGAAACAGCGGCGTCCAGCCGCTCTCCCGTGTACGAAGTCGATGTTAGCGTTCTAGCTGTCGTTTGACAAACGCTCGATAATCGTGCGGCGTGTCGATGCCCAGCGTGGCGTGCGGCACGACGGCGACGGCGATGGAATGCCCTGCCTCTAAGACGCGCAACTGCTCGAGTTTTTCGGTCTGCTCCAGGCGCGAGGGCGGCAGGGCGGCCAACGACAGCAGGAACTCTCGCCGATAGGCGTATAAACCGATGTGTTGAAAGAAAAGCGGGGGGTTCGCGTCAAGCAGCCGGTTGTCCCATTCGCGGGCGTGCGGGATCGGACTGCGGCTGAAGTACAGCGCGCGGTGGTGCGTGTCGAACACCACCTTGACGCAGGCCGGATCCAAGAGTTTCTCGCGACTGCGGATCGGCGTGGCGAGCGTCGCCATGGCGTGCTGGGGATTCTCCTCCAACAGACGGACGGCGGCGTCGATCGATTCGCCCGCCAGTTCCGGCTCGTCGCCTTGGACGTTGACCAGGATCTCGACGTCCGCTCGCCGCCGGGCTACTTCGGCCACGCGATCCGTGCCGCTGGCGCAGCTTGGGCTGGTCATTTCCACCTGGCCTCCGAACGCCCGCACCGCGTTGAAGATGTCTTCGTGGTCGGTCGCCACGCAGACTCCGCGGGGGCGGCTCGCCCGGCAGGCGGCCTCGTAGGTGTGCTGGATGAGCGGCTTTCCCGTTTCTCGAAGCAGCAGCTTTCGCGGCAGCCGGGTCGACGCCAGCCTGGCGGGGATGATGATGAAGCTGTCGGGCATCCGTGCTCGCCTCGTCGGTTCTCGTCGCCCTGGAGCTCCGTGACGGGGAACGCGGCCACCTCGCGACCGCCTTTCTCCGCCGCGGAGCGTGGGAGCCACTAGGCCGATTGTTCCAGTTGGCTTACCTGGCTGAGTTTGTTGTACAGGGTTTTCAGGCTGATACCCAGTTCTTCGGCCGCCTTGGGCTTGTTGCCGCCGTACTTGTCGACGGTCTGCTGGATGACCGCCATTTCGATCTCGCGCAGCGTCTGCGGCGGGCCGACCATCTTGAAATGCGGTCCGCGCAGCCGCCGGCTGCCGAAACCGCTGGGCAGGTGCTCCGCTCCGATCATCCCCTCGTCGCAAAGAATGGCGGCGTGCTCGATGACGTTCGCCAACTCGCGCACGTTCCCCGGCCAGAAGTAGCTTTTGAGCGACTCGATCGCTTCGGCCGTGAAGAGCTCTTCTTTGGTCGAGACGGCGCGCCGGAAGCGCGTCAACAGGTGGTGTGCCAGCTCGGGGATGTCGTCGGTCCGCTCGCGCAGCGGCGGCAAGCGGATCTCAAACGTGTTGATGCGGAACATGAGATCCTGGCGGAAGTCGCCCTCCGCTACCATCTCTTCCAGGTCACGATGGGTGGCGCAGACCACGCGCACGTCGACCGTGAAAGATTCGTTGTCGCCCACGCGGCGAATCTCACCCGACTCCAACACGCGCAGCAGCTTGGCCTGCATGGCCTTGGGCAGCTCGCCGATCTCATCGAGAAAAATGGTGCCGCCGGAGGCCACCTCGAACAGACCCACGCGGTGCTCGTCGGCCCCGGTGAAGGCTCCCCGCCGATGCCCGAAGAGCTCGCTTTCGATCAGTGTTTCGGGCAATGCGCCGCAGTTAATCGCCACGAATGGCATCTCGGCCCGCAGGCTCTGATCGTGGATGGCGCGGGCCACCAGTTCTTTTCCGGTTCCCGTTTCGCCCAGCACCAGCACCGTCGAGTCGGTCGGCGCCACCTTGGCGATGAGGGTGCGCACCAGCTCCATCGAGGTCGATTGGCCGATCAGGTTTGATTTTCCCTCGACCCGTTCGAGCTGTCGTTTGATCGCCCGGTATTTGTTGGTCAGCTCGCGTTTTTCGCTCACCCGAGCCAGCAACGATTCCAGTTCGACCAGCTTGCAGGGCTTGGTGAGGTAGTCGAAGGCGCCCTGCCGCAGCGCGGCGACGGCCGAATCGAGCGAGGATTTACCCGTAAGCACAATCGCCTCGGTATCGGGCGAAAGCTTTTTGGCCCTGGTGATGACCTCGATTCCCGACGCCTTGGGCATGTCGAGATCGACAAGAATGCAGTCGTAGACGTTTCGCTCCAGCGCGGCAATGGCCACGGCGCCGTCGGGGCAGACGGTCACCTCGTGTCCCATGCGGGGCAGCTCCAGGCTCATCAGGGCCTGCAAAGATGCTTCGTCATCGGCGAACAACAGTTTCAGGCGTTTAAGCGGCTTGGTTGCGATACGGCTTCTCCTTCTCTCCTGGAATGGTTCGCGGGGCGAGCGGCAGGCATACGCGAAACGTTGAGCCGCGGTTCGGTCCCTCGCTGTGGACGTCGATGATTCCCTCGTGGTCGGAAACGATGCGATACACGATCGACAGCCCAAGTCCCGTCCCTTGGCCTCCGCGGCGGCGGGTAAAGAAGGGCTCAAAGAGATGCTCCTGCACCTCCGCCGTCATGCCGCAGCCGTCGTCGGCGAACGTTAACTCCGCCTCGTTGCCGACGCGGCGCAAGGTGATCTGCACCCTGCCGCCGGGGTCGAGGCTGTCCAGCGCGTTGGCGAGCAGGTTGAGGACGACCTGCTTCATCTCCTGCGGATTGGCCGACACAACGACCGGTTCGACCGGGGCAAACTGGATATTCTTATCCTGGTATTTGCCGAGATGGCCGACCATCTCGATCACGCCCTCGACAAGCTCGCCCAACTCCGTCGGCTGCCGTTTGACTTCGCCCATGCGGGAGAAGTCGAGCAGTTTCTCGGTGATCCCTTTGCAACGAAAGGCCTCGCTTTGGATCATCTGCAGGTAGTTGCGAACGACGGCGTGCTCGCCGTTGTCGGCCGACAGCAGCGGTTCGATTCGTCCTTCCAGCGACTCGGCGCACATCGCGATCGAGGCCAGCGGGTTGTTGATCTCGTGCGCCACGCCGGCCGCCAGAAAGCCGACGCTGGCGAGCTGTTCGCTCCGCACCACCTGCTTGGTGCGCTCTTGCACCTGGCGGTCGAGGTCGTCGCGGATGGCCTGAAATCGGGCCGTCATGTCGTTCATGGCCGCCGCCAGTTCCGACATCTCGTCGTGCGTTTGCAGGCGGATGCGGTAATCGAATCGTCCTTGCGCCACCTTGCGCGAACCGTTAATCAGGATTCGCAGGGGTCGAAACACCCAGCGATAGAAAAGGTGCACGAATAACCCGAGGAGCAGCACGGCGGCGCCGCTGATCGTCCAAATGAGGGTCAGCAGGGTGCGGTATTGGCGCTTGGCCTCGACGGCCGACTCGCCGATCTTCTTGTACAGATGCGTGGGGAGCTGGGCCGCGAGAAGTTGCAGCTTTCCCAGCTCGTCCGTCAACTCGCCGCGCTTCGGTTCGTCGAGAAGCCAGTTCTGGTCGCGGATCGTGGCGTCGATGCGCTTCAGAAGGTCGTCGATCTCGCCGACCGTTTCCCACTCCTGCCGGCTGTCGCCGATTTGCCCCTCATGGTCGGGGTTGAAAAGCAGCCGCTGCCGGTACTGGTCGAGGCAGATTTTGACGTTGGCCAGGCAGGCCTCAAATTCCTGCCTCGCATAGCGGACCAGGGGGGCGTCGGCGTGGTAGCGAGAGTGCGGCCCGGCCGTCCGCACCTCTTCCGCCAGGGGCGCGTCGTCGCTGAGTGCCACGCGCAAATCGCCGACCCGCTGGCTCAGGGCGTCAGCCAGCGGCAACTCCGGGACACGGCGTCCCAGGCTGCGCACGAGGCTGCGATAGGCGTAAAGTCCGTAGATTCCGCCCCAACCCAGCGTTCCCACCATGATCAGCAGGAGCACCAGGCACAGGATCAGTTTCTTGCGAATGGGCCATTTGGCGAGCAACCACGACCTCCGTTGCCGCGCAGCGGCCAAACGGCGCAGGCGGCTCAGAATTGGGGAGGCGGAGTGTACCAATCGGGCGCCGATCAGGGCAAGGTCGAGATAGGGGTGGCGTCCCGCTTCTTCTGCCAGGTCGGTTGACGATCGGCGACCCTGGTCGGCTACGCTTTCCATCCTTGCCGGGCGGAACATACGGCCAACAGGGCCACGCACTGGGGGACCCAATACACGTAGAGTCCCAAAAGGACGCGGGTAAAATCCCCTTGCTCCGTGCCGGTGCCGACGACGAGTGCAACAGCCACGAGCGTCGCCAGGGCCGCGAAGGCCACGAGCGTTTGCTCCGCTCGCTTGCGGGCGCGTGCCGCCCAGACGCAGCCAACCAGCAGCGATGGTCCGAGAAGGTAAATCGCCGCGAGGTAGAAAACGCGGGCCTCGTGTGTCGCCGGGCGCAGAAACGCCAGGGCCGCTGCGACGGCGGCCGTCGCCAGCAGCAACGACCTCAGGCTGAATTGGGGCGGACCGCCGACCTCAATTCGGGCGAGTTTCTCTTCGCCGAGCAGTTTGCTCGAAGCCTTGGGATTGAAAACAAGCGTCGCAAGCAGGCCGACGACAAAGCTCGCGGCTAGCCCCAAGGCGGCATTCAAGGCCAAGGCACCGTAGTCAAAATCGCCGTCCGGACCGAGCGCCACGGTGGCGAATCCCCGATTGGGCTCCGACCCCTCGTGCCACACGAGCCAGGGAAAGCCGATGCGGCCGACGCCGTGGGTGCGCCCCAACAGCGCGTCGCCGGAACGCACGAAATAGGACGCAGCGTTGAGCGCGGCGAAAATAAGGAGCGTTACCAGGAAGGTCGCACGAAACGGCGATTGTCTCATGACCAAGCCTGCCATGTGCTTGACTTCGCCTTTTGCCTGATTTTACGCTAGGGATAGGCGAAACCCAAACAGAGCGTGGGAAGGCCGATGTCTCGATCCATTCTTGCTTGTCTCTTCGTGGCCGTCTCGCTGTTGGCCCACGGTGCTTCCGCTCAGCAACCGGCGGCGGCGAGGCGCTGGATCAGCGCCTACGAGGCCCAAAGACTCGCCGGGGCACCCGTCACGCAACCGGCGGTGATACGGAACTTCGGGCCGGTCGATTTGGGCGGAGGGGGAACGCGGGTTGGCAACGGCGACGAGCCGGCTGTCGATACCGTGCTCTACGGCAATTACTACAATCCGTCGTTCATGGGCTACAACAGCTACGGTTACGGTAACTATGCTTCCTACGGCGGGCGCCCGCTGGGCTGGACCAACTACCCCCCCTGGCTTTACCGCCCCCGCTATTTTTATCCCTATCGCTATTATCCGCTACGGACCGGGTTTTCGGTTTACAACCCGTATTTCTACTACAACAACACGTACTACGGCGGCTACGCGAGTCCTTTCTGGACCGGTTACGGTGGCTTTGGCTTTCCCTACCACTTCGGCGCTTTCGGGGCGGGGGGAGCGAATTATGGAGCGGGGGGAGCGGGCTACACGTTCGGAGGGTTTGGTTATCCTTACCGCTACGGCGTCTTCGGCTACCCGTACCCGGGCCTCTTCAGCTTGCCCTACGCCTACATGCCCAGCCCCGCCTATTTCATGTATCCGGGCCTGGGGGGCCTGTACACGCCGCCCGGTTTCGTGGGCCAACCGGGCTATGCCGGCTACGCGGGTTACGGCTTACCCGTCAGCCCGCCAGCCTATACCGGTGGCTTTTACTGGTAAAACGCATCGCGCGCGAGGCCGGCCGCCGATAAAGCTCCAGGTGGGACGCCTTGGCCGTCCTTTCTCCAACCTACCTGGTTGAGCCTCGCGTGTTGCGCAGCGTGATTCGAACGGTTCTCGTGGCTCTCGTGGCCGCGTCACTCGGCGGCCAGATAGCCCAGGCCGGCTGGCCGCACTGGCGTCGGCCTGCCCCGCAGACGCCGACGTATCCCAGCGACACCTACGCTCCGCAAATGCGCCACTACACGGTGGTCGACCCGGTGGTCGTAGGATCTCCCAACCCGTCCAAACACGCGCTCGCGAGCAAAGTGCCTCCGGCCGGCCAGGTCTTGTGGCGGCAGAACGTGGAGGCGGTTCCCACCTATCCGTGGGGTTGGTTCGGCGCTCGGCGACATCTGCAGAACGCCCAGCACACACGCTTCTACGACGACGCGCGCGATTGGGCCTACCTACGCGGCGACTAGCGTTGCAAGCCCACGAAGAACTGGAAGATCTGGGTACGGTCACCGGGAGCTTTGTGCACGGGGAACGCCAGGTCTAGGGCGATCGGCGCGGGGCCCATGGCGGGGATGGTCACACGCAAGCCCGCACCCGGCGCGATACGGAAGTCGTTCCACTTGAGTTCGGTGCTCGGCTCGACCGTGCCGAAGTCGGTGAAAACGACGCCCCGCAGGGCGTCGCTCGCGGTAATCGGGAACATATATTCCACGGTGTTCAGGAACTCGAACTTACCGCCCACTTGCACGCCCATGTCCAAGGGCGAAGCGCCGCGGAAGTAGAAACCGCGGATCGTGTTGTAACCGCCGGCAAAGAAATTCTCGAAGATCGGCGTGTGGCTTCCGGTAAATCCGGTGTCTTGCAGGAAGCTCAACACTTGACGACCCGAGCCGTCGGGCCGTTCGTAGAGCGTGAAGTGCTGGCGATAACCGAGGATCGCGCGCGGGAAACTGAAGGTTCCGAATCCTTGTTCCAGGTCGACGGAGATACGGTGCCCTTGGGTGGGCAAAAGGGGACTGTCGCGCGTGTCGTGGACCGTGGTCCACGACGCCACAAAGAGGGAGTTGTGCCCCAGGACATCCGTCAGCTCGGGCGGCGTGGGAATCGTGGGATTGAAGATGCCGACGCTCTCCCCCTTCAGGGCGAGCGATGTCGACAGGTCGGGCGTGAGCATATAGCCGAAGCTAACGCGTGCTCCGGCCCGTTGCTCGGTCCAGTTCTGGAAGTAACGGTTGAAGTAATAACCGTCGATGCCGAAGTTGATTTTTGTGTCCCACAGATAGGGCTCACGGAAGGTGACTCCGTACTGCGAGTAGACGGTGCCGGGCATCGCCGAAATTCGGAGTTGCTGGCCGCCGCCGCGGAAGGCCGTCCCGTTGCGGATCTCGTCCCAACTCTTGGGAACTTTCCGCCAATCGAAGTTCTGCTCGTCGATCGTCACGTTGCCGATCAAGCCGGCATTGGAATTCACGCCAACGCCGAACATCAGCTTGCCCGTCTGCCCTTCCTGCACGCCGACCGTGATCGGCACGGGGAGGGGAGGCTGGTTGAAAGGGGAGTCGGGCGAAAAAAGGTCGCCCTGGCTGCTGTACCCGCCTAGGGGCGGCGGGCCAGCGCCACCCGCGGGCGGTCCACCCAGCGGAGAACCGTCCGGAGAGGGGTTGCCCGCCGAGGGTGCGAAGGACGACCCGTTGAAACCGTCCGGCGGGACAACACTCGGTCGCGTCCCCTGAGGCCCCAGGCCGCCACCCGCTGTTCCTGGCTGCGCGAATGGCCCGGGCGAACCCGGTCCGCCCGCTTGAGAGGAGGGTGGGATCGGATTGGATTGGCCGGGAGCATAGCCGCCCGGCGGGTAGGAAGGTTGACTGTATCCGCTCGGCGGGTAACCGCCCGGAGCGTAGGGCGTGGAAGGACTCGGCGTCGTAGGTGGATTGGCCTGGGGGCCATACTGCACGGTGCGGCCCGAAGGGCCATTTGTTCCGTAAGCCGGGCCTGAGTATCGCGACGTCCCACTTGAGGAGCCGGCCGACGAATCCGGGCCTGTGCGCCTCAGCGGCACTTGTCCAGCCTGGTTCGCCGGAGGGCCGGAATAGGGGCCGTTGCTGGGCGCAGACGGCGAGTTCCCTCCGGTCAACTCGTACTGATTGTCATAGCCGGGACTTTGGGCACGGTAAACGCCCGCGGGAGGAAGGCGAGACCCTTTTTTCAGCGCCGCGGATCTGGCGTTACCGGCTTCGGCCGCCGCATCGACCGCCTGACACAAGGCAGCCGCGGCAAACAGGCATCCGAATCGAATGCCTCGGCGAGCGCAGCCGACAACGCCGGCGGCACGCCACGAACGCGACTCGTTCATGGCGCCTCCCGATTCGGCTCGGGGCTTTGACCGCGGAACCCGCCCGGCCGGCGGGGCCTCTCGGCAAGCCCCTCTTCCTCGTCCAGCTTCGGCCGCTCGAAGGTGATCTTCGGTTCGTCACCCGGCGTGGTTTTGAAGAGCTGCGAGGCTTTCAAGCGGCGCTCGCTGTCGCGCAGGTCGCGCGTGCTGAGGATGTCGCCGGGGTGCAGGGCCACGCGGTTCAGGATCGTGTTGCGCCGAGTGTGAGGGTTGTCGCCCGATATCTTTACGTCGACGCGCGAAACGATGCACGGCCGTCCCTCCTCGATCTGATACACCAGGTCGATCTGGTCGAACTCGCTCCCTTCACCCTGAAAACTCTGCTCGGGCTGAACGACGGCGAAGACATATCCTTTCATGCCGTACTTGTCGGTGATGTTGGTGACGTCTTTGTCGAGCTTCGTTCTGTCGAAGTAGTCCCCCGCCTTGAGCTTCAGCTTGTCGGCCAGGACGTCGGCCGTAAAAATCTTTTGACCGACGAAGCTGACGTTGCGCACCTTGTAGCGAGGTCCCTCGTCGATGATGAAGCGAACGGTCAGCCAATTCTGATCCTGGTTGAAAACCAATTCGCGCGAGATGCGAGCGCGAAAATAACCGAGATTGCGGTAGTAGTCGTAGAGGCGGCCGATGTCTTCCTCGATTTTTTGCCGGTCGACCTCTCCCTTGAACAGGTACAGCAACGGGGGCTTCGTCTGGATCTGGGTCTTGAGTCGGCCGTCGGAGGCGACATTGTTGCCGACAAACTCGACCTTCGAGATCCGTTGCTTCTGACCTTCGTTGACCAGGTAAACGACGCCGCGGTCTTCCTTGCGGTTGCCTTCGATGATGACGACCTTGATCTTGTTGTAGCCCTTCTCGCGGTAATACTCCTCGACCTTGTTCCGGGCGTCCTCAACGATGTACGGGTCCCAGGGATCTCCGACCTTCAGGCCCGATTGCTTCTTCAGATGCCGCACTTTCACCTTCTCGTTTCCGTAGAAACGCAGGTATTTGATGAGCGGGCGCTCGATGACTTTATAGATGACGATGATGCCGTTCTCGCCGACCCGCTGATACTCGGGCTCGACGGCGGCGAACAGTTTCGACTTCATCAATTGCCGCACGTCCTCATCGACGGTGCGTACATCGTAGGGCCGGTCGACCTTTGTCTTGATGTAGCGGCGGGCGTCTTGCTCTTTGACCTGTTTCAGCGGAGGGTCGATGATGACCTTGACCACCGTTTCGTTGCCCGTCAGTCCGATCGGGCCGGAACTCCTGCTCCGGACCGTGGGCAGGTTGTCGAGCTTGGGGGTGCTGTTCATCAGGCCCGGGGGCAGCGGTTCCTCGCCCGAGAGAGACTGCCTCGAGGCGACGCGGGCGCGGGGAGGGGGCGCTCCCTTCGACGGCAAATCGGGTGATTGAGCCGGACCAGGAGGAGCGGGCAGGGCGGGGGCTTGCGCCGCCGCAGGTGCGTTACCAAGCGCGACGCCGGCCATTCCCGCCAGAAGGACGGCGCGCAGTGATCGGCACCGGTCGAAAGAGGAGTCGACCATTGAGCGATGTTCCGGGTTATTTAACGAAAAAGACGTGATTTCCGAAGTGGCGGACTTGCGTTCGCTTTTTGGGCGCAAAACCCGAGCGCAGAGGGACAGTGCGCCCAATGGGGGCGGCGTACTGATACCGGAATAGGCGGCCGGCGACAAGGTGAGTTGGCCGCCAATCAAACGGTCGGATCGCGAGACTCCGGCTCGCCGTTCAGTCCGGCCATCCCTGGCCGGCCCCGGCCGCTACCCCCGGCACCAAGTGAATCGTTCCGTCTGGAATCGACGTAACGTCGTCCGCGGTCAGAAAGACCGTCGCGGCCCGCACTCGGTTAGCGCACCAATTCATCGGCGTCGCTGACCATCTCTTGACTTGCCGCAGGGGAGTGCCCACGACGGCGCGTGGTCTTGGTCATGCTCCATTCTTTGGTGAGCGTCTCGAACACCTCAGGCGATTCGTAGCGCACGATGTTCTTGCCTTCCGGCATGGGACCAATCAGGCCCCGGAAGACGGGCATGCCGCGCAGGCCCAGGTCGGTGCTGCAGTCGTCGATGCCGACTTGCGTGTGCATCTTAAGCAGCGATTCGGGTTTGTTGTATTCCTTTACGCGAAGCTTGCCATCGGTCCCTCGGGTGACAACTCGAACGATCTCTTTTGGCATGTTGCGTTGGTTTCCTGCGTGGACAAACCAAAGGTTGGTGGCGACAAGCGAAATATCGTCGCCGGCGGCGGGGG
Source organism: Pirellulales bacterium (assembly GCA_035550375.1). GTDB lineage: Bacteria > Planctomycetota > Planctomycetia > Pirellulales > JAICIG01 > DASSFG01. The sequence goes on from DASZPH010000047.1 coordinate 102,723, forward strand.
TGGCGCAAGCTTTTTCGGTGCCCCAACACAGCGGGGCGAACCGCAAGAACCCCTAGATTGCGCACGTCGGCAAGAGCTATTACCAGCGGTCGCCCGCGGGATGGTTCAAGCGGATTCTAGCGGATGGCGGCCGCGATTTTCGCGGCCAGTGCGGGGCTTGATTGGTGAAGCGTTTTTGACGGCATTTCCGCAACGTTAGCGGATGGCGGCTGCGACGGGCGCGGGGTTTAATTGGAGGGCCTTGAGCAGCATTTCCAGAACGAGGTACAAATCGGTGCTGGTGATAATGCCCACCAGCTTGGCATCGGAGACCACCGGCAGGCAGTTGATGCCGTAGCCGCAGAGCAGCTCGATCGCCTGCTGCACAGGGGCGTCTGGCGAAATGGTCACCAGGTCGGTGCTCATGATTTCGGCCGCGGTGATCCGCTTCAGGATCTCTTCCGCCGGATAACGGCCCGGGCCGAAGCAGCGGATTACGTCGCGATCGCTGACGACTCCCACCAGATTGCCGTCGGCGTCGGTCACCAGCGGATGACGAAATTCCTTGACGTGAAACAGTTTCACCAGATCGAGGAGCGTGGCCTGGGGGGAGATGCACGAGGGACTAGCCGTCATGACGTCGCCCACGGAAACCGGGCAGTCGCAGCCAAGCCGGGCCAATTGCTCGATCAGAGGCGTGAGTTGGAGTCGCTTGCGATCAAGTCGGTCCATGAGACGACCTTCGGGGGACGAAAAGGAATCCGGCGGCTGGCCGAACCGACGCGCGGCATGCGCTGTCTGAAGAGAAAGCTAGCTCACGTTTGGCAAGCTTGCCAAGGCAAGCCGCCAGCAGTAGATTCAAAAAGCGAGCTTTCCCGGAGGGTAAGCGAATGGCTAGCGGCCTGACTCGAAATCAGGTGCCGGGAAACCGGTTGTGGGTTCGACTCCCATGCCCTCCGCTTCGTAACTGGCCAAAACACAGAGGTTTGCAGCGATCAACGAACGTTGATCGATCGCACACCTTAGGCCGATTTTGGTCCACTGTTACCACCACGTACGCCCCGGGGCGGCGCCTTGGACGGAAATACCCTCGGTGATGATGGGGGCGATCCGAGCGGGAAGAAGCGATCGCCCAAGCCCGGAAAATTACCGGTGCCTTCGCGTGCCTGGCCGCCGCGTACGACTTAATCGGCGCCGCGGGCTAGTTTGGGAGCTCCTTTAGGATGGGCGTCCGCTCTCGAGTATGCGGCCAGATTCGCGATCAGCGCTCCAAGGCCGATAGCTCGATCTTGCTGATTTCAAACGGAGTGTCCCATGATCCGATGAACAGGTGGCCGGAGCCGCGGACGTTCCAAACTGGGTCGAGCGACAAACGCTTGAAGTCGCCAGTCCAGTCGATCACGGGCAATTGGTTGCACTGCACCGACACCCGGTTTGCACGCACTTCGCACGTGATGACGTTGGGCGCAGCGTCGTCCTCCAGGAAACGGCCGAGGCGCACGCTGCCTCCATCCGCTTTGAGATGCTCGCCGTCGATCATGTCCAGGCAGTTGGTCGTCTTGCTCCACCCATCGAGTATCACCAGAACCTGTTTGCCGCCAACGACAAGACCAAGGTGCAAACCCTCTCGGTGGCGCCGACAAGAGACGACCAGAGTCAGCTTGTACTCAGCGGGAACGTCAAAGGGGATTTCAAGTCTGTCGTGCGGAAACTCACCGGTAATCAGCTTGTCGTCGTGGCGCTCCCAGTTTCCAGCTACTGCGTCGCGCGTGGGATCGATCAAGCTCAGCAAATCGACCACCTGACCCTCCATGAGAGTGTGGTTCTCAACGGAGCCTTCGCCGCCGTCGGCATCAGTTGTGCTCCCCTCCGACAAGGTCGCAGCTTCGTCGCCCGACGACGCCTCCTGGGATTCTGCGCCCGCGGAGGCATCAATCATGCTCTTGTCCGCTAAAGCCGACGCCTCGCTGGCCGACGCGACCACCTCGGTCGTATCATCCGCCGACGGTGTGCGGTTTGCCTTGAATACCATCACGCCCATCATCCCCGCGACGGATACCACGCCCACGGCCGAAAGGACGAGCCAAGGCCAAACAGGGCTGGTTCTCGGCACCGGCACGGTCGGCGCAGGTTTCGAGGCCAAACGAACGCCGCCCGTCAACGCTTCTTGAGGTCTTCGATCGCCCGACGGGCCAGGGGCCTGCGACGGCCGCCGATCGTTATCTGGCGGCGTCGAGCCGGCCGCCGGCACGTCGGCCGATGTCGATTCGAAGCGGCCGTTGATGGTTTGGCCGCCGATGGTCTTGGAGAGGATCTGCTCGTCGTAGCGGCGTTTCTGGTCCGGGTTTCGCAAACAATCGAGCGCACGGGAGATCTCATTCTGCAGCCGCAGCGCATCGGCGGCACGCGCGCCGAGATGATAGCGACGAACAAGCGCCATCCGATCCATGGCGGCGCGGTAGATGCGGTCTGCATCCGCCTCGGCCTGGGCTAAGCCGAGCAGGTCGTAATGCGTAGGCGGACGGCGGTCGGCCGGGATCTTCAGCCAGTCCGTGTAGGCGTCGAAGTCGCTCATCCCCACCTGTCGCTCATCGCGATTCGTTGGCTGCCATTACTTCAATTCCTCCTCACGCGTGGTTACCGTCAGGTCGAGCACAGCGTGGCGAGCCACGTTGTTGGTGGAGATAACCAGGTTGCCCGAAATGCGCACCTCGCTATCAGCGTCCACCAAACGGCCCGCTTCGCGATCAAACAGATAGGTGTGCTTAGACGATTCGACCTTCAGCTCGCTGCTCTTCACCCTCGGTCCCATGCCCCGGCTCGCGTTATTCGAGTCCGCGACACTGGAGTCGGTGGCGGTAATCTTGTCGAGCTTGCGGCCCCCGGCCAGGATGGCGAACTCAGAAACCTCACCGACGTATTCGTAGTTCCGCTTGAAGGTGTAGACATGGCCCAGGCCGAGGTCCTCACGCACGGTCTGCTGCCACTTGTCGCCCGTCTTGAGGGGTGTAGCGGGGAACATGTCGAGCTTCTGCTGGTAGTCGTTCTTGATACTGTCAAGATTGACCGGCGTTTCTCCCGTTGGCACCTCGACCGAGACGATCTTGTTGGTTTCGAGGCTGACCGTGTAGTTAACCACCCGGCCGTCGAGCTTGCGAAACTGGTCGCCGATTTCGCGCAGCTTTGGATTCGACGCCTCTTTGCCGGGGCGGGCCGAATCATATGCCAAGCTCGTGCCTTGCGTAGAGAAATTGCCCGTGACCGACTCGATCTTACTCTGCGCGGGCACATTCTTCTCGGCGTCCTGTTTGCCGTAGGTTGCGTGCGCAACGAGCTCTATGTCGACCTTCGTCGGAATGTCCCTGCCGTCGACGGTGAGCGTGCGCCTGATCTTGCGGGAACGCCGGCTCCTGAAGTCCGTGCCTTCCGCGAATTGTCGCTTGAGCGTCACCAAGTTGGCCGGCGACGCCAACTCGGTAGTATCGTCCGCGGTTTTTTTGCGATTTGAGTTAAGTGCCAGCACGCCCATTAACCCGGCAAGCAGCACAACGGCCGCGGCCGACGAAACGACGAGCCAAGGCCGCTGCCAGATAGGGCGTGTGTTCCGCTCTGGCGCGATCCTCGCCGGTTTCGAGGCCAAACGAACGCCGCCTGTCGAGGCTGCCGCGGGTCCCGGATTGTCCAACGGGTCGACAGGCCGCAGTGGCTGCAGACCGATATCTGGTCGTGTCAAGCCGACCGCCTGCATGTCGACCGATGTCGACTCGAAGCGGCCGTCGATGGTCTGCCCACCGATGGTCTTGGAGACAAGCTGCTCGTCGTAGCGGCGTTTCTGGTCCGGGTCTCGCAAACAATCGAGCGCGCGGGAGATCTCATTCTGCAGCCGCAGCGCGTCGGCGGCACGCGCGCCAAGATGATAGCGACGGACGAGCCCCATCCGATCCATGGCGGCGCGGTAGATGCGGTCCGCATCAGCCTCGGCCTGGGCTAAACCGAGCAAGTCGTAATGCGTCGGCGGGCGGCGATCAGCCGGAATCTTCAGCCAGTCTGCATAGGCGTCGAAGTCGCTCATCGGATCGGTTAGCAGCCATTGCCTCGCCCCGCTCTGCGCCTACGATAGGTTTTCCGATTTTCCGAAAAACTGTGCTCTTTGCAACCAGCTGCAAACCTAATGTCGTTTTAACGTTTCGCAAACAATCGAACGCATGGGAGATCGCCTTCTTCACCCGTATTTTATCTAGTTAGAATCGGATGGCATGGCGAGGGGTCAGGCAACGGCGGTTGCGAGTGCGAAAGGAGCGAGGTGTGGCCGTCAGTACCCCCAATGCCTGGCCACGTCGGCCGTCTCCTGCCGAATAGCGGTCAGCTCCTCGACGGATAAATTGCTCGCCGACTTCGGCGCGCGTACGCCGGCAGCACGCTGCCGGCAGATTTCGTCGGCGTTCGGCAACCGGCAATGGTCGAAGACGCTGCGAAACGTCTCCTCCGGCGAGTCGCACATCGACTCGAAGCGTACGATCAGGGTGGCCGCCCGCACGGCCTCGTCGGCTTCGAGCAGTCGAGCCAGGTAGCCGTAGACCGCGTTCCAAGCGATCGCCAGCCCGCGCGCGTCGTCGCCCGCCGCCCATGCTTCGCCGATCCGGCGGGTCTGCGTTTCGTCGTCCAGTTGCATGGCGCGCCGGTCCAGTCCGAACTCGAAATGACCCGACCGGCGCATGAACGCCAGCGAGGGGGGGCGGCTTCGTTGTCCCCACGAGAACCATTCCTGCTGCCGCTTCAGCGAGGCGACGTGGGCCTCCGGCGCGCGAACGGGAACCACAAACCTGGCGTCCGGATACATGCGGACCAGGTACGCGAGGCGGGCCACGTGGTAGTTGGCCTTGGCCGCGTATCTCGTCCTGCCTTCCGCCAGCAGCAGCTTGCGCAGGTGGGCCTCATGAAACGTCTCAAACGCGGGGTGGTGCTCGCCGCGCCCGAGCACGCTGCTTGCGGATGGATCGTGGCAGCGAGGGAAGAACGCCATCCACAGCATCTCTTCCAGCGCGTCGGGCGTCTGAGACGTGACCATCACGCCGTCTTGATGCGCCCGCTCGCGCGGAGGACCGGGCGGAGTCTTTGCCGTCGCGCGGCGCCACCAGAAAGGCGTGAAGACGAACGGGTAGTCTTTGACCCGGTGGGTCGCAACCGAAGGATGCGAGGCGATCACCTCGTGAAGCAGCGTGCTTCCCGAACGGGCCAGCCCGGAGACATAAATCGGCATCGTCACTGAAATCGGCTGCAACTGCCGCTCGAGCGACGTGGTTTCCAGCCTTCCCATCCGAATCCAGAAGTTCGGATGACGAGCGACCCATCCCCCCGCGACATGCAGCCAGAAAGGGACGTCGAATGCCGAAGGATCTTGCCGATCCGGGCCGGAACGAGTAGCGCCCAATGCGATTATGGCTCCCGTGACATCGAGGCCCGGCAAGGTCATCGACCGCAACCGAGGCTTACCCGGCTGATGGTACTGTGCCCGCGCGCAGCTCGCAAACCGGGCTTGCGGCAACTTTGGGGCACCCGCGCGTCCTGACGGAGCAGCCACCGGACCTTATAATTTCGGCTTGGAGCGGTCAAACGTCGGGAAGACGACTGCTGGCACTCGCTAATCGGGCGGATCGTTCGATGGCCACCTCCAATCCACGTCGCGCGAGCAATTTGGTTGTCTCGATCGCCATCGCGCTGGCGGCGGCGACCGCCTTGCTGGCGTTTCGCCGGCTGCAAAACGCTCCGGACTCGGTCGCGGAACCACGCGCTGCGGGTTTTCGCGACCTGGCGGCCGAAAGTCATCTCGACTTTCGGATGATGTTCCTCCCCGAAGAGCAAGGTGAAAAGTTCAAGGTCAACTTGTACGACCACGGCTGCGGCGTAGCCGTGGCGGACTACGACGGCGATGGCGACGACGACGTGCTGCTGTTGAACCAGCTCGGCGCCAACGCACTTTATCGCAACCGGGGGGACGGCACCTTCGACGACGTCACCCTCGAGGCGGAAGAAGTCGCGCTCGCCGATCGTATCTGCGTCGGGGCGGCGTTCGGCGATTACGACAGCGACGGCGACCAGGATCTCTACATCACCAGCACGCGCGGCGGCAACGTGCTCTTGAAGAATGTGGGAGGCGGCCGTTTTCAGGACGCAACGGCCGAAGCAGGGGTGACCTGCCTGGCCCATTCGCAGACGCCCGCCTTTTTCGACTTTGACAACGACGGCGATCTGGATCTCTTTGTCGCCAACTCCGCCCGCTGGACGGACGACTTCGACCAGCAGGCCCGGTATTTTCGTGGTGCCGAAGACCTGTGGTCCCGAATTTACAACCTGAACGATCGCGAAGAGAACATCCTGTTCCGCAACAACGGGGACGGTTCCTTTACCGACGTCACGAAACAGGCCGGGTTGGCCGGCAAAGGTTGGGGGGGCGACGTGGCCATCTTCGATTATGACGAGGACGGCCACCTCGACTTGCTGGTGAGCAATATGTTCGGCCTGAGCCAGCTCTACCGCAACGACGGCCGTGGAGCTTTCGTCGACGTGACGCGAGAAGTGCTTGGTCCGACTTCGATGGGGGCCATCGGCACAAAGGTTTTCGACTACAACAACGACGGCCGGCTCGACCTGTTCATGGCCGACATGCACTCCGATATGTGGGTCGGCTTCGAGGAGTCGTTCCTGGTGAACCCGACGCGCAAATATCACACTCGGGCCGGACCAAAGGGTGAAGCCAAGGCGCGATTTGAGGAGGGCGACGAAAGGGTGATCGATCGGCTGGGCGCCGACTATGAGAACCTCATCTTCGGCAACACCCTGTTCCGAAACGACGGCGGTGGCCGCTTCAGCGAGGTGTCGGACGCCGCCGGACTGGAGACCTTTTGGCCCTGGGGCGTCGCGGTCGGCGATTTTGACAACGACGGTTACGAAGACGTCTACCTGCCTTCGGGCATGGGCTTCCCTTACTTCTACTGGCCATCGGCGCTGATGATGAACCGGGGCGACGGCACCTTCGTCGACCGCGCGGCGGAGGAGGGAATCGAGCCGCCGAAGGAAGGCCGCGAGCTTCCCGACCGCATTGCCGGCCGACCCGCTTACCGCAGCTCGCGATGCGCCGCGACCGCCGATTTCGACGGCGACGGCCGGCTCGATCTGATCGTCAACAATTTCAACGACCGACCGTATTATTTCAAAAACCAGTTTCCCGTGCGTCATTACATCGCCTTTCGGCTGCGCGGCGTCAAAAGCAATCAGGATGCGATCGGCGCGATGGCCCGGCTGTATTGCGGCGGGCAGGTGATGGTCAGGCAGGTGCAAGCGGCTGGCGGTTATCTGTCGCAGTCGTCCAAGACGCTGCACTTCGGCCTGGGCGACCGCGACTCGGTGGATCGCGTGGAGATTCGCTGGCCCAGCGGTGTGCGACAGGTCGTCGAACGGCCCAAGGTCGATCAGGTGCACCGACTCGTCGAGCCGTTCGAGGGAGACTGAATCGCCGCGTGCGATTGCTTCAGCAGCCGTTCACGGACTGACGGCGCGCCGGGATTCCGAGGCCGTCGATGACGACGGGCTAGAAAGCCCCTCTTCCGCGCCACGACTTTCATAGACGGCGATGCGATGCTGAGTCATTCGTGTGTGGGGCATGGGCGAGCGGATCGGCATGTGACAGCCGACGCACCCGTCCCGGGCGTTCACGGGACAGACCCTGCTGTTAGGCTGCGGCGACGGGCCAACCGGCGTCGTTGTCGCGTCATGGTGGCAGTGCAAGCAGACGGCAACCGAGGTGCCAACGTCGTCGGGGGACGAATCGCCATGGGGGTCGTGGCAATCGTTGCAGCGAATCTTGTTCAAACTGCGCTGGTAACAGCGGCTGCTGACCAGGGCGGCAACCTGGAACTTGACCAAATCGTCGTCGGCCGCCTGAGTCCAGATTTGATCGTAGCCGTGGCACTCGCCGCAAACATACAAGTCGCGAATGAGCCGCTCGTCGTTGACGTGGGCGACCGATCGCAGCAATTCGTCGCGGGGTGTTTCAGCCCGTTGGCCTTCGAGCAGCTTCTGGGCCAGGCCAAGTGCGTTGTCGAGCGCCGTCGGACGAATCTTGGCCGGCCGGCCCTTCGCAGCCGAGTCGACATGGTCTCGGCCGTGACCGTGACAACGCTCGCAATGGACGCCAAAATGGGAGTCAGCCGGGTCGATCTTGGCATCTGACTGGACCAACAGCGACGCATGGCAAGTCAGGCAGGCCTGCGGTCCGAGTTTGGGGATCGGACGACCGAGAGCTTCGGCTACGGTGATCGGTCGGGCGGCCTTCTGCCCCGGCGTCAGATCCCAACTGTTTGTGTCGGCGTACCAGGTCGTCCGAAGCTCTTCGTAGTGGTCGGCATCGAGATCGCGAACGAAGGTTACCGCGACCTTCCCTGAGCCGAGCGCATAGGTCATTTCAGCGTATGCGACTTCGCGGCCGCGCCGAACCTCCAAGCAGAGTTTGCCATCTCGGCGGTCGATCCGGTATCGCAGGCGGTTGTCGGGGTCGAACACTTCCGCGGGAACCGGTAGAGCGTGCGCTCGCTCGTATTGATCGGCGGTTTGCAGGGTCGCGGCCATGCGGCTCGACGACTGCCGCTCGCTTGTTTCAAGATGGCATTCGGCGCATCTCGTCGCCCCGACGTAGCTCTCCGGGTTCTCTTCGCGGGGCGCGAGCACTTGCTGCCGGGGCATGAGCAGGTGGCGGCCGACCGCCGCGACCGTCGCCAGCGAGGCGAGCGAGATGAGTATCAAGCCACCACGCCTGGCTGTGTGCCAGGTTTGTGCTATGGGCCGCAGGAAAGCCATTTGTCGAACTCGCAAGAGGATGATACCGATGCGGTCGGCCCTCTGTCAAAAAAACCGGGGTTCCAGGGGTTCCATGCGAATCTCCCGATCCAAATAGCCGTGCGCGATTACGTACAGCTCCTTTACGGAGGATGGCCTTCCCAGGCCGTCCGCGTCGAGGGTGGCGGGCTAGGAAGCCCATCCTCCCCAAAACGGCGCGCCCGGCAATTAGATAGCCGTGTTAGGAAGCCCATCCTCCTAAATTGCGAGTCGCCCGCGTTCGCAGTAGGATGGGCTCAGCGATTCAGCGACCCGATTCAGGGCACGATTCAAAGAGAAACGACCTGTGCTTCGCGGCAGCCTTCTTTCGCGTTGGTTCGCGATCTTCGGTGCTGTGGCCCTGGGCTATGTCGGCGGCGCCACGGTGATTTTCTTTGGGCTGCCTTCCTCCGATTTTCTTGAAAGGGCGTTTATCGGCGCCCGGAGCTGGAGTAAGCGGCCTGACGCCGCACCGTCTAACGCTGGCCAGCCGTCCTCTTCCGAAACCCTCGCGGAGAAATCGGAGAGCATCGATAAGCCATCGAGAACGTTCGACGGGTTTACGCTTTACGCCTGCGCCGACAACCAGGGAGCGGGGGCCGAGGCTCTGCTGATCGACATGACGGGGGAAGTGGTCCACCGCTGGGCGCTGGCCGCCTGGCAAGTTCGGCTTAACGAGACGAACATCGAGGGAGGAACCAACAAGGTCCACAATTTCAAGCCCTGCTTTTACGGACTGCACCTCGACCCCGACGGAAATCTGCTCGTCGTATCGCACGGCGCGCCCCCCGTCGGCGGCGCCGGCCTGGCCAGGCTGGACAAGGATTCCAACATCCTTTGGGAATATCCGGGGGCGGTCCACCACGACATCGACGTGGGACAGGACGGCAACATCTATGCAATCGAGAACGAGTTCTTGATTGAGATGCCTGCCGGGCTGGAGCACATCGCCGCGCCGTGCAAATCCGACCGGTTGGTGGTGCTTTCGGCCGACGGAGAGCGATTGAGAGAGCCGATCTCCATCCTGGAGGCGATTCAAAAGTCGCCCTATTCCATGCTCTTGTCGTCGCTTCGCAAAGCGCGGGGAACGGAGGGGCCGCCCGACGCGGGACACGACTCGCCTCTCGACGAAGGCCAGCGTCGGTTCGATCTTTTGCACACCAATTTTGTCGAGGTCCTCAACGCGAAGCGGGCGGCAAAGTTTCCCGCCTTTCGGGAAGGACAGGTTCTGATCTCCATGCGCCACCTCGACGCCATCGCCGTGCTCGACGTAGAAACGGGCTCCGTCGTCTGGGCCGCCAGCGGTCCCTGGCGTGAACAGCACGATCCGCACTTCCTCGACAACGGCCATTTGCTGATTTTCGACAACCGGGGGGGCCCGCGCGGCTCGCGCGTGATCGAATACGATCCGCAGACCCAGGCGTTCCCCTGGTCGTACCCCGGCGAGAACGACCGGCCTTTTTATTCCAGCGAGCGAGGGATGGGCCAGCGGTTGCCCAACGGGAACACCTTGATTGCCGACTCGGAAGAAGGCAAGCTGATAGAAGTGACTCAGGACAGAGAAATCGTTTGGTTTTATTCCACGGGGCGTTTCATCACCACCGCCCGACGTTATGTCGGCGACGAACTGCGATTTTTGGGAGGTCGACGTGCCCGGCTCTGATTGTTCCGTTCTTCTGGCGTATATGGGGTTGGGATCGGGGCTCGATCTGATCCCGTACTTTGCTGCCCTGCTGAGCCTGGTGGGGGCGGCCTTCGTAGCCATCGTGCAGTGGCCGGCGTTCGTCGTGCTCCGCTGGCTGAGGGGCAAACGCAAGGGCACGGAGCAGGAGGCGGTGACCGACGCGGCAGAGCCACCTTCCGCGCCGGGTGATCAGGACGGGTAGCTGTCTGACGATTCCGATTGGATGATGCCCGCGTTGAATTGGTTCTATCGCGCGGTGGAGCGCGCTTCTACTGCGGCATCCTCACCAATTCGTCGCGCCCCTCGACGAGGATGAGTTCGACGTCCGCCGGCACATCTTGAAAAACCTGCCGCGAACCCGACGGCCACTCGACGCGGATTTCGTCGAGCGAGTCGCACGGTCCCAGGCCAAAGACCAGTTGCCGCTGATTGCTCGCCATGTAACCGTCGCCGGCCGTAAGTTCACGCGTCTGTGTTTTGTCTCGCACTGAAACGGTCACGCGCGTTCCGATCGCTTCCCGCGCCGAGCGTGTGCCGTGCAGCACGAGGGCCAAGAAGTGCCCGGCGTCGGGCGTCTCGTTGCTCACCAGCGCCACGGACTCGTCGAGATGCGAAACCACGAAATCCTCTCGGCCGTCGCGGTTGAAATCGAGCCGCGCCAACCCCCGGCCAAGGTGCGGCTGGCGGAAGAACGCTCCGAGTCTCTCGGCGTCGACCTCGGCAAACCGTCCTCCGCCCAAGTTGCGAAAGTATTGCGGACGCATCTGGTAAGGAGTTCCCATGTCGCGCAGATCACTGATATGCCCGTTCGTCACCACGAGGTCGGGCAGGCCGTCGAGTTCGCCGTCGATAAACTGGGCGCCGAAGCCAAGCATTTCATGGCTTGGCGCCCGGAGCCCAGCCGCCTCCGCAACCTCCTCAAACAGATCGCCGCTGCGTTGCAGGTAGAGCGCGCTGTCAAGCCGATAGAAGTCCGTTACGAACAAGTCGAGCCTGCCGTCGCCATTGACATCCCCCGCCGCCACCCCCATCGAAGCCTGTGCTTTGCCGTGGCCGTCGAAGGCCAGGCCGGAGAGAACACCCATCTCGGCGAATTGCGGTGAACCGTCCGCGGCCGTTCGCCGATTGACGAAGTAGAAATTGGGGTCCTGGTCGTTGGCCACGAACAAGCTAAGACGTCCGCTGCCGTCAAAATCCGCCGTCACAAGACCCAAGCCGTTGCCGCCCTGCACCGAGAGGCCGCTCGGTTCAGTGCGGTCTTCGAAACGGCCGTCGCCCAGGTTGAGCCAAAAGCGATCGGGCTCGGCCGAAAACGTACGCGGCGAGCACGTTTCCGCGTGTCCACCCTGCTGGCAAACCTGATCGAAGACATCTTTGCCCATGACGTAGTTCACGTCGTATAGATCAGGCAATCCGTCACCGCTCAAGTCGGCCACCAGGCAACTTGTCGTCCACTTCGCGTCGGTCAATCCTGCGGCCGAGGTAACGTCGAGAAAAGTTCCGTCGCCGCAATTCATGAGGAGCCGGTTGACGCCGATGTTGGCGACGTAGAGGTCTGGAAAACCGTCAGCATTGAAATCGCCGACCGCGACGCCCTGGCTGAAACGGTCTTCAAACATCCCGGCCGGAGCGGTCACGGGGGTAAACCGTCCACCCAGGTTGCGACTAAGCTGATCCAAAAACTCGGTCTGACCGGCTTGCGGCGGCCAACGGCAGCCTTGGGTAAAGTAGACGTCGGGCCAGCCGTCGAGGTCGTAGTCGAGCACGGCTGCGCCTCCCCCCGTAAACTGGAACATGCGCCCCTCGCCATGGCCGGGCTCGCAGCCCCGGAAGTAAACGAAATCGATGCCTGCCGCCGCGGCCAGTTCGCGAAAAGTCGCGCCAGTCGTTATAGCCGCTGATGGGTCCAGCGCATCGTTCGTGTCCGGAGGAGGCGGAAGAAGGCCGGCCGGCTGCTCAGCCTTGTGCAGCCCGCCGTCGATCAAAGCAAAGGCCCCGGGAAAGCGGGGCAACGGATAATCGCTCAGGTCGAGACGACGTGCAGGATCGCAATCGGCCGGCGTCTCGTCGGGACAGGCGGATGGTTCGGCCTGGATCCTTGCCATGTCTGCCGGAATCCAGTCGGCGTCGGATGACAGCGATCTGGCGACCGCGTTCCAACCCCATGCCTCCCGCAGCCGGCCCAACGACTCAGCAAGAAGGGCCGCGCGCTGGACGAGGCGGAGGTCGCCCGGGCCGAGACGCAGGTCGAAGAGCGTCTCCGCGAGTTCTTCGAGCCGCCGGGCTCGCTCGGCGAGGAAGCCGACGTCCTCCGCGTCCTCGCCAAGCGCCTGCAGGACCTGCGACAATTGATAGCTTGCCGCCTGGTGATTCGGGTCGCGTCGCAGAGCCTCCCAGAAACAGCGGGCGGCGGTGCGCAGATCGCTCGACTTCCAGAGGTAGCCTCGCACCAGCCAGACATCAGGATGATCTTCGGCCGACGCCGGCAGCCGTCGCTGCCAGTCGTCGAGGGCCTCGCGATCGCCCAGTTCCCACAGCGTGCGGCCGAGCAAGGCGTGCCCTTCCAGTTGATCGGGGGCGGCCGCCAGCACGCGCTGCAAGAGGCGCCGTGCTTCGGCCGGGTCCTTCTTGTTGCGCAGCGCGATGCGTGCCAGACCGACCAGAGGAAGAACACTCTCTGGTTCCGCGGCGCGAAATGCTTGTAGTCGACGCTCCTCGCCAAAGGCCTCGTCGTGGTTCCCCGCCGCCATCAGCCACGTCAAGGTGAAACGATTTAACCGCAGTAATTCGTACAGGTGCGGCAGCGACTCGAACCGGCGCCCTTCGACGCTCAGCAGCCAGGCGAGCCGCTCGTGGGCGTCGGCCTGGTGCGGATCGTGCTTGATGCATTCCTTGAACGCCTGCTCAGCGGCCCCGGCCCGATTGGCATTCAGCAGAAGGTTGCCGGCCGCCAACCGTGCCTCGGCCGCCTCAGCCGGATCGTCCCCCGGTACGCGGTTGTAATACGCCACCGCGTCGTCGAGCCGACCCTGCTTGGCCGCCGCTTCGCCGGCCAGCAACAACGCCGTAGAAAAACGTGGCTCTCGTTCGAGCGCGCGTCGACAGAGCTTCTCGACCTCGTCGTATTGCGCGTCGGCCAGGGCTTGACGGGCCCGGCCGGCCAGTTCCGCAACCGGCGTCGCATCCTTGGCGGTCCGCCAGATCGCTGCGGCGAGCGCCACCAGGAGGATTGCGGGAGCCAGCCAGACTGGCCTCGAACGTTGGCGGGCAGCGAGCGCTTGCGGCCGGCGAGGCATGATCGAAAAGCGCCAGCGACGTGAACCTGGCGATCGAGAAACGGTTGATGAGCCGCCGATAAACGTCGATTCTAGAAGGGCGACGGAGGGCGGTCAAACAGCCCGAGTCATCACTTCGAGCCGTTCTCCTTGGTAGCCTCGCCTCCCGCACTTTTGTAACCTCGCCTGCCGCGCGCGGCACTTAATCCTTGCCGGGATCGGGAAGACGCTCCGACGACGTTGAGGGGGCCGCTCTCGCAGTCGTCGGATTAATCGAGAACGAGAAGAGGCGGGGTCATGGGCAGTGTCAGAAGCCTCGTGGCGATTGCGCCGGCTTGCTTGGCAGCGGTCACGGCGCTGGCGAGCATCTATTGCCTGCGGCGGGGCAAACATCGAGGCCTGACGCTGGCACCTTGGCAAAACGGCTTGCTGGCGTGCTCCGCGACGTGCGCGCTCGTGTTCGCAGCGTGGTGGCTGGGATTGCGCGAGCCGCCGCCGCAACTTCCCGATCCAGCGGACAGCCGATTTTTCAACTTCGCCTACCCGATCGCGCCGCCTGGCGGCTTGGTCGCGGACGAAACGGGGGCGAAATGGCTCACGGTCGGCGCTCGCTTGCCGCCCATAGCCGCACAAGGCTGGCTGAACGGGCCGGCTGTTTTTCCAGCGGAATCGAGGGCGGGACTCACCGTGGTCGACGTGTGGAACGAGTTGTGTCCTGTCTGTCATGAGGCGGCTCCCGGATTACTTCGTCTGCACGAGAAGTGGGGCCGGCAGGGCGTCAATTTCTTAGGTATCACGGCCCGCGGCCACGACGACGCCAAGGCGTTTGTCGACCAGCACGGGATTGCCTGGCCGAACGGCTACGGAATCGGCGACTTGCGAGACGCCGCCCCGCAAGTTTTTCTTGTCGATCGGCGAGGATCGGTTGTTTGGTTTGACGACCGGCTGCGATACCGGCACGAGCCCGATCGCCTCATTCGCGAGTTGGATGAGGCGATTGCTCACGTCTTGGCCGGCAGTTGAATGCCGGTTCTCGACTAGGCTTAGCAAGAACATGCAAGAACATTCCTCTGATTGCTTCGACTGGCGGGACCGCTATCATGGCGGAATGGCGCGCTTCTATTTAACAGGGCGAACCGAGGCGCTGACTTACTCCGCGGTCGCGGTTGTCGCCGTGGCTGCGGCCCTGTGGCTCGGGCTTCGTGAACCGCAGCCGCAAGTAACCAAGCCCGACGCGGAGTTCATCCGCCAGATCGCACGGCACCACGTCGAGGAGGCCAGACGCTGGTCCGAGAGCAAGCTCGTGCATCAAGGTTGGCGCGACGTGCCGCTCGCCGTCGGCACTGAACTGCCTGAGCTCGCCGCCGAGGGCTGGCTTAACGGGCCGCCCCCGACGACCGGCGACCTGGCGGACCGCGTGGTGGTGGTCGACGTCTGGGACGAAATGTGCGGGATGTGCAGCGAGGCGGCGCCGGCGCTGGTGGAGGTTTACAAGGAATACGCGCCGCGGGGCGTGGTCTTCGTCGGGCTCAACCCGGCTGACGAGAAAACAACCGCGGCCTTTCTCCATGAAGCCGGCATCTCCTGGCCCAACGGCTATGGCGCCGGAAAGACGATCGAGAATCTGGTCGGCGCCGCGCCGACGCTGTTCGTCGTCAACCGATCGGGCCAGATTGCCTGGCACGACTCGCGCGCCCGTTTCCGCCACGATCAGGCCGCCGCGCTGGCCCAGTTGCGCGATGTGCTGCGAGCCGTACTGGACGGACTCCCCGTCCCCCTGCCCCCCGAGGACCCCGGATTCGGTCGTCCGGCGGAGCGCAAAGAAGAAAACTGAGCTCGCCGGCTGCACCGACACCAGCCCGAAGCATCAGCGAGGAGCACAACGCAATTTCCCTCCTACACTTCGGGTTAGTGTAAGCGGGTGAATAATCGGGCTGCGCGGGTCGCCCGACTTTTCAGTTGGTCTCCGGCCCGAGCGATTGCAGGGCCGCCTGTGCCGCACCGTTTGTTGGATCGAGGTGAACCGAGGCTCGTAGCCACATCCTCGCCAGTCGCGGCTTGTCGAGCTGGGCCGCCAACATGCCGAGCCGGTAGCGGATCTGGGCGTCACGCGGGTCCTCGACTGATTGGAAGCTCAAGTCTTCGTAGGCCCGCTGGAACTGGCGCAGGTGGTCGACAAACCGGTGCGCCTCCTTTGACCTCTCGGTTTGTCCAAGCCGGTGGTAGGCAATGCCCAGATCGTATAGCACCGTCGTGTCTTTGGGCGACAGGCGGGCCGCCGCCTCGAGCGTTTGCGCCGCTTCCGCGAAGCCGTGCCGCGCGATTAAGAGCTTGCCCTTCAACCCCAAAGCACGGACGTGGTCGAGGTCAAGCCGCAAGGCGTCGTTCACCAGCGACCAGGCTCGCTCCGTATTCCCTGAGCCGTGCTCGCATTCGGCCATCAGCGCGATGACGTTCGCCGACGCTTCGCACTGCGCTAGTAACTCGAGCGCCTCCCGGTGCCGGTTCGTGCGGTAGAATACTTTCGCCAGAGCGAAGCGAACGTCGTCGTTGTCGGCCCGATCGGGCGCGCGGCGCAGCGCCTCCTGGTAGGCTTCGATGGCGGTTTTCGGCTCCCAGAACTCGATGCAAAGCTGCCCGATCAGCCGGTGCGGTCCCGGATCGAGGGGTCTGAGCTCCGCGGCCCTGCGCAGATGCACCAGGGCCTCGCGCACCGCTCCCAGCTCGTAGTACGCGGCCCCCAGCCAGCGATGAGCGTCTGCGTTGTCGGGCTCGATTTCGAGCGCCTTGGTCCACGTCTCGCCGGCCTCCAGGAATTGGCCCGATTCGTAAAGGCACCGGCCCAGCAACACCATCGCCCGGACCTTCGTGTCGGGGTTGGCGGCCGCCACGGCGGCTTCCTGAATGGCGGCCTTGGGCTCGCCGCGTGCTACCAGCAGCGTCGCGGATAAGAGGCCTGCTTGCGCTTCGAAGGCCGGATCGCTCGACACCTCCAGCAACTCGTAGGCGACGGTTTCCAACCGGCTATCCTGCGGCCGGTCGTCATCCAGCGCGGCGACCGCGCGCTGATAGTGTCGATCTGGCGAGCGGTAGAGCACGAGCGCGGCGCAGCCGCCCGTCAGCAGGCCGCACAAAGCCAGCCCGCGCCCCCAACGCCACCTGGCAGACAAGCGACGAGGCGAATTGGGCATGAGGTTCGTCGTCGCAGGGGCCGAAGTCGCAGAATCAAACGCGCAGCTCATTAATTTCTTTCGATCGCCGCGCCGCCATTTGCGGCCCAAGCCAAGTGGCGCTCGGCTGCATCCTGTTTGCCGGTTGCCGCATAGTAACGGGCGAGCGCCTCGTGCGTTCGTTTGTGCGTCTTATCGCACCGCAGAGCCGACAACAGCCAGAGATAGGCTTCCCGATGGTTAACCTGCGCCAGCAGGATTTCACCCGCCTTGCAACGCGGCTCCGGGTCGTCGGGCGCGCGGATGATCTCGTGCAGCAGATCGCCGAGCTGCTCGTTCTGATTGTCGATCTTGACGCTCTCGTCGACGTGAGCGTTGGCTTCGTCGGTCTGCCCCAGCCGTGCCAGGGCCCTCCCCAGGGCGTAATGGGCGGTCCGATCGGCGGGCGAATCGACGAGGGCTTCTCGGAAGCAGTCGACGGCCTCCTCGTAGGAGCGCCTGGCGATCGCCACGTGTCCCAACTCGACCAGGGCAAAGGCGCGCTGGGCGGCCGAAAGCCCTCCGCCCGACAGGCTTGCCCGCAGGTCTCGCTCCGCCTCTTCGAGATTGCCCAGGCTTCGCTGGCAAGCCGCGATGGCAAAGCCGATTCCCGGATCGTCCGGGTCGAGATCGCGGCAATACCGAAACTGCTCCAGCGCCTCGGCCGCTGCTCGGTTGTCGAGCAACACGTGGCCGAGCTTCATCCGAGCGTCGCGATTGTTGGGATCAAGGCGCACGAGGGTGCGATATTCGGCCACTTCCTCGGTCGTATCTCCAACCGCGTGCAACAGTTCGGCCTTCAATTCGTGCGCCTGCACCGACTGCGGCCGCCACTCGAGCCAATACTCCAGGCAGAGGCTGGCCTCGCGCAGGTAAAGGCCTCCCAGGTACCCTTTCACCAGGCACTCGTAGATTTCGGAGGCGGTCTCGTCGTCGCACCCCGCCTTCACCGACTCCAAAAGGAACGATTCGGAAGCCTTCTCTCCCCCCTGAAAATCGCACATCGCCTCCTGGCGCATCAACTCTTTCCGCGGCCACCCTAATTCGCCAGCCTGTTGAAAATAGGAGCGGGCCTTGCTGGTGGTCGCGAGGCGGCGATGACAGATGCCAAGCAGGTAGGCCACCTCCGCACTTCGGGGCCGGTCCTTCTCGAGCTGGTTTAATACCTCCACGGCATGAGGCAGGTCACCCGTCCGCATGCTCTCGCGTGCGCCGTCGAGCGCCTGGTTGAACTCTAGCCGACGCCACGCGGCAATGGCCGCGAAGACGACAGCGCCCAGCAAGCAGCCGAGCGCCGCCCATTTGCCGAGGGAACGGGATCTCACAACTGCCACCCGCGTACTTCCGGCTAATGAGGCGCCTGATCGACCAGTTCAATTTTGACCGGTTCGTTTTCCGACGGCTTGACGGTAGCCGTCAGACCCGACTTGTCGGCGCTCTCGTAGTTCTCTGGGATCAGCGACTTTCCTCTTATGCCGCCGCCTCGCATCATTCCCGGCGGCGGGCCTCCTCGACCTTGCGGGGGGCCACCCTGCTGGCTCGCTTCCAGTATTTTTCCACCATCGGCGTTGGTGCCTGCGCCCATGCTGGCTCGAAGCTGCTCGGTAAGGTTTTCACGCTTGCTGACGGTGACAGCGTAGTCGCCCGGGACGGCGCCTCCGACCGTAGTGTCTCCGCCCAGATAGGTTTGCAGCTTGAAGTGACCTTGCTCGTCGGTGGTGCCCGACGCACCGCGCTGACCGTCTTGTTTGGGTATGAAGGAAACGGCGGCGCCGGCGAGCGCGGCGCCTTTGTAGGTCACCGTTCCCGTGACCGGAACGGTAGCAGGCTTTTCGCCTCCCTTGCAGCCCAGAATCGGCACGAACAGGCCGAGCGCAATGGGTAGGATAGTCCTCGTCGACATCGTTTTTGCCTCCCTTGGGACTACCAGTTTGACTCGGCACCAACCGTCTTGGCGTCGCGACGCGAGCCCAGACGCTGGTAGATCTCATAGCTCATGTTCTCGCGCAGAAAGTGCACGGAGCCATCGCAGAAGACCACCTGAGCACCGCCCGGATGCTTCGACTTGGCCCCCATTGCCGAATCGGTGTCTTGCCAGGGGGCAAAGTTATTGCCGTTGTAGGTCCAACCGCTGTAGTTAATTAACACTCCGTTGACGTCTCGTTCGTTCAGGCAGGTCGGGAAGTTAATCGGCGCCTTGGTGGCGCCGCCGTTGTACCAGACGCTTGCCCAGCCGTAGTAATACGACGTGCTGCACTGACGGGGGCATTCCATCATGGCAATGGTATTGGCCGAGCCATCGGTGATATCCTGAAAGCGAGCCGCCCAATTACCGGTAGCAAACACTCCGTTGCTGCTCATGCCGCCACTCGAGCCGCCACCCCAGTCGTCCGAAATCCACCCCGGGCAGTCGTTAAAATAGCCGTTCCAGCTTCCTGCTGGGGCGTACAGCGACTTCGGAATATAAGCGTCTAGCGGCGAGCTGCCCTGGGCTATGCTCATCGCGGGCGTGCCGAGGCAGACGAGGTAGTCGGTAGCCGCCAGACTGCCGGTAGTAGCAGGATACACCGTGGTCCAGTTCACGCTCGGGCAAATGTACGCGGGCACCACCGTCTCACCCAGGAAACCGGTAGGCTGGGTGAGTTGTCGGTTGTTGGGATTGTAGGCGCCCGTAACGGTTACGAGCGGGCCCCATCCTTGCTCTTCCGTCGTGAAGTTCAGGTTGAACTGGTTGTAAAGTGCTTGTTGTTCGATGAAAGGGAGCAGCCTTATAAAAGGCCCGCCCGTTGGTCCGATCGTGGCGTTACGAGTCCACCGCATCGTGTCTGGTGTTGTTTCGGAATAGATAGGGTATCGCTGATTAACGTCGTGATAGTTCTGAATCGCCACGCCGAGTTGTTTTAAGTTGTTAGTGCACTGCGAGCGACGGGCTGCCTCGCGTGCCGCTTGAACGGCCGGCAGTAACAGTGCGATAAGAATGCCGATGATGGCAATCACCACCAGCAACTCAACCAGGGTGAACCCAACTCGCACGCTGCGAAACACAATCCGGCGCATTTGACATCTCCATGAAAGAGCAACAGAAATGACATGTCACGCAGAACAAGACACGCCGCCTTGGCGGAGAATATCGCCAGTTGAGAAAGACTTGAATTCGCGCATTCTATAGCGCTAATGGGGATCGTCAAACAGAAAAGACAGAATGACTTTATGAGCCAGTCAACCCCCACAGCGGGGATACATCGGGTCGTCGTGAGGGCCGGATCTCGCGATGTCAAGATCCCAAGACAGTCTCGGGCGCCGGAAGGGCTTGGCCGAGACAGAACGCTATTTTCCGGCTGCCACCCGGCGTAGCTCGCGAGGAAGCGGAAAGTACACTTCTTCCGGACGAACGTTGCGCGATTCGACCGTGGCGCCAAATCGCCGTCTGAGGAACTCGACGCAGTCTTCCACGACCAGCTCGGGGGCGCTCGCCCCCGCGGTGATCAAAACCGTCTCGTCGCCGCGAAACCAGTTGACGTCGATGTCGCTTGCGCCGTCGATCAAGTAGGCGGGCACGTTGTTTTCGATCGACAACTCCGCCAGGCGCTGACTGTTCGAACTGTTCTGGCTCCCTAGCACCAAGACAAGATCCGCCTCGCGCGAAAGCAGCCGCACCGCTTCCTGGCGATTCTGGGTGGCATAACAGATGTCTTCTTTCGGCGGATTGGCGATCTGCGGAAAACGCTGCCGCAGCCGCTCGATAATCCGGTTGGCATCGTCGACCGACAGCGTCGTTTGCGTGAGATAAGCAAGCCTGGCATTCGGGGCGATCTGCAGTCGATCTACGTCCTCGGGCGTCTCGACGAGGAGCATGGCTTCCGGCGCCTCGCCCATCGTGCCGATCACCTCGTCGTGTCCCTCGTGACCGATGAGGACGATGGTGTAGCCCTCTTTGGCGTAGCGAATCGCCTCCAGGTGAACTTTCGTCACCAGCGGGCACGTGGCGTCGATCGTTTGCAGATGGCGCTCGTCGGCCAGGCGGCGGATTTCGGGTGATACGCCGTGCGCGGAATAGAGGAGAACGGCCCCCTCCGGCACCTCCGAGAGTTCGTCGACGAACACCACGCCCTTGGAGCGAAAGGTTTCGACGACGTAACGGTTGTGGACGATCTCGTGGTAGACGTAGATGGGGGTGCCGTAAAGCCGGATGGCCAGATCGAGGCTTTCGATCGCCATGTTCACGCCCGCACAAAACCCGCGCGGGCCGGCCAGAATGATTTTCATAACGGTTTGTCTCGTGGGACGGAATCCATCATAATACATCATCGCAGGCCCCACCACGACCGCGGAAACGCAATGACTTCCACCGCCTTCGCCACGGAATTGGCCCGGCATGGGCCGGCGAACGCGGCCAACCAACCCACGCTCGAAGAGAGCTTCGCCTACTGTCGCCGGCTGGCGCGAGACCACTACGAGAACTTCGTGGTCGTCAGCCGACTGCTGCCACGTCCGTTGCGGCAGCATTTTGCCAACGTCTACGCCTACTGCCGCTGGGCCGACGATCTGGCGGACGAAACCGAGAGCGCCCAGCAAAGCCTCGATCTGCTTGACTGGTGGGAGTCGCAGCTCGACGATTGCTACGCGGGCCGCGCCGCGCACCCCGTGTTTGTCGCTTTGCGCGAGACCATCGAAGAATTCTCGATCCCATCGGAGCCGCTGCGCGACTTGCTTAGCGCCTTTCGGCAAGACCAGCACGTCGCCCGCTATCCAAGGTTTGCCGACCTGCTCGACTATTGCCGGCGCTCGGCGAACCCCGTGGGGCGGGTCGTGCTTTTCCTGGGCCGCGTGCACGATGTCGAACGAGCATCGCTGTCGGACTGCATCTGCACCGGCCTGCAGTTGGCCAACTTCTGGCAGGACGTCGCGGCCGACCGGCGGCGCGGCCGACTCTACATTCCGCTCGAAGACTTCCGCCAGTTTGGCGTCGACGAAGCCGATCTGACGGCCGCCCGCCCGAGCGCTTCGCTGAAGCGGCTGCTGGAATTTGAGGTCGACCGCGCGGAAGGATGGTTGCGGGCCGGCTTGCCGCTGGTCCAGCGGTTGCCGGGCTGGTTGTCTGGAGACATCTGGCTGGTAACGCAGGGGGGGCTTAAGATTCTGCAAAAGATCCGTGCGGTGGACTTCGATGTCTGGTCACGGCGCCCCGTGGTGTCGCGTTGGGATCAAGCGACGCTCCTGGGCGGTTACCTGTTGCGGCGCATGGCGGCGAGAAGCTAATTAGATGAGTGCGACTTTATCGGCGAGTTACGAGGACTGCCGCCGGCTGGCCCGACGCTCGGCCAAGAATTTTTACTATTCGTTCATGCTCCTGCCGCACGACAAGCGGCGGGCCATGTGTGCACTGTACGCGTTCTCGCGGCAAACCGACGACCTGGGCGACAGCGCCCAGCCGGTTGAAGCCCGCCGCGCCGCGCTTGCCGACTGGCGGCATTCGCTCGACCGCGGATTGAGCGGCATCTACGACTCACCGATCCTTCCAGCCTTGGCCGATACGGTCGACCGCTTTCGGTTGCCCCCCGACTATCTCCACGCGCTTATCGACGGCGTCGAAATGGATCTCGACCGGAACCGGTACGAGACGTTCGACGAACTGCGGGAATACTGTTACAAGGTGGCCTCGGTCGTGGGACTTTGCTGCATCCGCATCTGGGGATTTCGCGACGAACGGGCGATGGAGCCGGCGGTCAAGTGCGGCGTCGCTTTGCAGCTCACCAACATCCTGCGTGATCTGAAGGAAGACGCCGACGCAGACCGGATTTACCTGCCGCAAGAAGACCTGCGCCGCTTCGGCTACACCTGCGACGATCTTCGCCGCGGCCTCGTCGACGACCGGTTTCGGCGGCTGATGCGTTTTCAGGTCGAGCGAGCTGAGCAGCTCTACGATGAGGCGGCTGAGCTCGACGGTTGGCTCTCGCCCGACGGACGAACGGCCTTCGGCACGATGACGGGCATCTACCGCGGCCTGCTCGACGAGATCAAGCGACTCGACGGCGACGTCTTTCGTCGCCGGGTTCGTTTGACGACCTGGCATAAGCTGCGGATCGCGGGCCGCTGGCTTCTGACGCATCCGCCGCATCCGATACGCCGCCCGCTTGGAACGATCGGCCGATGAACGAGGCCCAAGGCGGGGGCCGGATCGCCGTCGTCGGCGGCGGCTTGGCCGGACTGGCGGCGGCCGTCGCGTTGGCCGGTCGCGGTTTCGAAATCGAGCTGCATGAGGCGCGGCGCCGGCTGGGGGGCCGGGCTACCAGTTTCTGCGATTCCGCCAGCGGCGAATGGATTGACCATTGCCAGCACGTGGGCATGGGTTGCTGCACCAACCTGGCCGACTTCTGCCGCCGCACGGGCCTGGCCGACTTGTTTCGTCGCGACCGGGTTCTGCATTTTTTTGGGCCGGACGGCCGCTGCCACCGGCTCTCGGCAAGCCGCTGGCTTCCGGCCCCCGCGCATCTCGCGCCCGCCCTTCTGCGGCTGGGGTATCTTTCGTTGGGCGAGCGGCTCTCCGTCGGCCGGGCCCTATTACGCCTGGGCCGATTGAAGCTGCCCGACGACTCCGGCCAGCCGACCATCGGCGAGTGGCTGCGCCGCGCGGGGCAGAGCAAGCGGGCCATCGAGCTGTTCTGGTCGGCCGTGCTGGTCAGCGCCCTGGGAGAAGAACTCGATCGGGCGTCCCTTGTCCA
This sequence comes from Pirellulales bacterium, assembly GCA_035550375.1. Classification (GTDB taxonomy): domain Bacteria; phylum Planctomycetota; class Planctomycetia; order Pirellulales; family JAICIG01; genus DASSFG01. Next base: position 126,463 of record DASZPH010000047.1, read on the forward strand.
CGCGAGAAAAGTCTTCGTCGACGGGTTCGTCTCGTCGCGGCACGCCTACGAGCTTGACGTGCCGCGGGTGCCTCTTGGCGACCTGTACGGCGAGCGGCTGGAGACCTGGCTCGGCCGGCACCGCGTGGCCCTTCATCTGGGAAGCGACGTAAGGCAAATTCTGGCTGACGACGGCCGGGTCAGCGGTATCGTGGCGGGGGACGGAACCCGCCGGGACGTCGACGGCGTGGTGATCGCCGTCACTTGGCGGCGGCTGCGCGCGCTTTTCGACGACGGGTTGTGGAGCCGCCTGCCGGAGCTTTCAGGCGTCGACCAGATCGACGCCGCGCCGATCACGGGCGTCCATCTGTGGTTCGACCGCCCGATCACGGCGCTCGCGCACGCGGTGCTGGTCGGCCGGCTCAGCCAATGGCTATTCAACCGGGGAGACGCCAGAGAGGGGTCGAGCGTGCCCGGCCACTATTACCAGGTGGTGATCAGCGCCTCGCGGTCGCTGGCCGGCCGCGAGCGCGGCGACGTCATCGAAGAGATTCTGGGCGACCTGGCGGCGATCTGGCCGGCGACGCGGGACGCAAAACTGCTTCGCTGGCGGATCGTCACCGAGCAGGCGGCCGTGTTTTCGGTGCGTCCCGGCATCGACCGTCTTCGTCCGCCGCAGCAAACCTCTTTGCCGAATCTTGCCGTCGCCGGCGACTGGACGGCGACGGGTTGGCCCTCGACGATGGAGGGAGCCGTTCGCAGCGGCTACCTGGCGGCGGAAGCGATTCTTCGGGCCTTCGGCCGATCCGAGCGGATCTTGGTGCCCGATTTGCCACGCGCCCCGCTCGCGAGACTGCTGGTTGGTGGCCCATAAAGTCGCAGGCACACTCCCTTGTGCCGTCGCCGTAGCCACCGGAAGGTCGTCCATTCTCAGTCGAGCTGCGCGGCTAGGTTATGGTTGCTGCGGACGAGCGTTTTCGCGGGGGCGGATCGCCTCGCCCGCCACCTGCGCCGCCTTGCCTTGAATTTCTCGACATGGTTGAACCACAACCGTTCCGGCTCCGACTTACTTGCAGTATGGACCCTGTGGCACGACGAGCAAGAGACGAGCTGCTGGCACTGCGATGCCAGTTGGGCGAGGCCGAGGCGTTCGAGGAACTGGTTCAGGAGTTTGAGCGACCTTTGCTGTACTACGCGGCAAAGTTGCTCGGCGATCAGAACCTGGCGTTCGACATCCTGCAAGAGGCATGGTTACGAGCTTTCCACCAGATACGGAGATTGTCGCAGCCGGCTTCGATCCGGGCGTGGCTTTACCGCATGGTTCACGGCCTGGCCATCGACCGACTGCGGCACGACCGCTCGCGCCGTCGCGTTGAACAAGAGACGGTGGAGTGGCTGAACGAGGCCGTTGAGTCTCCAGCCTTCGGCCCGCAGGACACGGCGGCGATCCACGGCGCGCTCGACGAGCTTGAATTGGCCCACCGCGAGGTGCTCGTGCTCCATTTCCTTGAAGATTTGTCGATCGCGGAGATTGCATCCGTGCTCGATTGCCCGCCGGGCACCATAAAATCGCGAATCCACTACGCCAAGCGCGCCTTGCGCCTGGTACTTGATCGAGGTGGCTATGGACCTGAATGACGAATTCCGCCGCAATCTGCTCGGACAACTGGCGCCCGAACAGGAGCGGCTTGAACGCTATCGACAGGAGGTGACTCTGATGTTGGACAAGAACGAGCGGGGCCTACGCCGCGAGAAGTGGTTCATGACCGTGATCTGGGGCTTCGGGGTGACGTTGATGACGGTTTTTCTGCTCGTCAGCGGACTGTGGCATCCCACGCCAGAGCGAAGCTGGCTGGTTTGCCTTGCCATGTTCGCGATGGTGCTGGTCTCCGGAGCCCTAGAAATCGTCAAGCACTTCATTAACCGCGGCCGCGTGGAGATTCTCAAGGAGGTCAAACAACTTGAGCTGCGCGTCCTGGAAATCGACCAGCGGCTAAAGAGCGGAGGGTGAGGGGCTGGTTCAAGTGAGAGGCGGTCCGCCGGGCCGCCCTTCCCCAACGAACCCGGCCCAGGAATAATCGAGGCATGTCAAACAAGCCCCGAGTCGGCCTCTTCATTCCGTGTTATATCGATCAGTTTTTTCCGCAGGTGGGGCTGGCGACCGTTGAGATCCTCAAACGGCTCGGGGTCGCCGTCGACTTTCCCGAGGCCCAGACCTGTTGCGGCCAACCGATGGCCAACACGGGCTGCAACGCCGCCGCTCGCCCCCTGGCCCTGAAATTCTTCGAGGTTTTTAAGAAATACGACCACGTCGTCTGCCCGTCAGGGAGCTGCGTGGCGATGGTCCGGCACCACTACGACGAATACCTGGAGGGCGAGCCGGGGTTCGAGGAGCTGAAACGCAACACGTTCGAGCTGTGCGAGTTCATTCACGACGTGCTGGCGGTTCGCCAGCTCGAAGGGACGTTTCCGCACCGGGTCGGTCTGCACCAGAGCTGCCACGGGTTGCGCGAGCTGCGTCTGGGCAGCTCGAGCGAAATCGTGGGTGAATCGTACAACAAGGTCCGCGCCCTGCTGGCGTCGCTGGAGGGGATCGAGCTCACCCGTTTGCAACGCCCCGACGAATGCTGCGGGTTTGGCGGCACGTTCGCCGTCAGCGAGGAGGCCGTCTCCTCGATGATGGGCCTCGACCGGATTCACGACCACGAGCAGGCGGGGAGCGAGATTCTTACGGCTGCCGACATGTCGTGCCTGATGCACCTCGACGGCCTCATTCGGCGGCAGCACAAGCCGATCCGCGTGATGCATGTGACGGAGATCCTCGCCGCGGCCACGCGGGACGCCGTGCGGATCGTTCCCGGCGAATTGGAGCCATCCACGACGGTGCCTTAGCTAGCCCTTTCCTCTACCAAGACCATTTGCAACCATTCGACCATGTCCCACGCCACCCTCGCCGCTCAGTTCGTCGCCGACGACCAGCGAGCCCACTGGCACGACCAGGCGCTCTGGTTTGTTCGCGCCAAACGCGACAAGATGGCCCAGGCGCTGCCCGAATGGGAACTGCTTCGCGAAACGGCAGCCCAGATCAAGGCTCACACGGTATCCCGGTTGGCCGATTACCTGGAGCAGTTCGCCGAGCGGGCCGAATCGCTCGGGGTGAAGGTGCACTGGGCCCGACACACGGCCGAGCACAACCAGATTGTGCTCGATATTCTCCGCAGTCACGAGGTGACGCGGGTGGTGAAGAGCAAGTCGATGCTCACCGAGGAGTGTCATCTCAACCCGTTTCTCCAGCGGCACGGCATCGAGGTCGTCGACACCGACCTGGGCGAATGGATCGTGCAGTTGCGAGGCGAGCCTCCCAGCCACATCGTTCTGCCCGCCATCCACATCAAGAAAGAGGAGGTTGGGCAACTCTTTCACGAGCGGCTAGGAACCGAAAAAGGGGCCAGCGAACCAAAATACCTGGCCGAGGCGGCCCGGCGGAAGCTACGCGAGTGCTTCATGCGGGCCGAAGCCGGCATCACCGGGGTGAATTTCGCCGTCGCCGAGACGGGCGGATTCGTCGTCTGCACCAACGAAGGAAACGCCGACCTGGGCGTTTCGCTTCCCAAGCTGCACATCGCTTGCATGGGGATCGAAAAGCTCATCCCTCGCGCCCAAGACCTGGGCGTCTTCCTGCGGTTGCTGGCCCGTTCGGCCACCGGTCAGCCGATCACGACATATTCCTCCCATTTTCACGGCCCGCGGCCAGGCGGAGAGCTGCACCTCGTGCTAGTCGACAACGGCCGCAGCGACCTGCTGGGCAGCGACGAATTTCGCCGCTCGCTGAATTGCATCCGATGCGGCGCGTGCATGAACACCTGCCCGGTCTACCGTCGCAGCGGCGGCTACAGCTACGCGGCGACGATTCCCGGACCGATCGGTTCGATCCTCTCGCCGGCCCGCGACGCCCGGATGTACTACAGCCTGCCACACGCTTGTAGCCTGTGCGGCTCATGTACCGATGTCTGTCCGGTGAAGATCGACATCCACCACCAGTTGCTCACCTGGCGACGCGAGATCGCCGCGCGCGGACTGCTGTCCTGGCACAAGCGGCTGGCGATGCGAGGGGCGAGTTTTGTTTTGCGGCGCACCTGGCTGTACGTTCTGCTCGGCAAGATGATGCGAGGTGTCGGACCCTGGTTGCCGCGCTGGCTGCTTTATAGCCCCTTGAACGCCTGGGGCAAGCAGCGCGAGCTGCCGACGTTTCCGCGCCGCAGTTTTCGCGAGCTTTATCGAAATCAGGAGGACGGTCAACGTGATCGGCTCGGAAGGCCGCCCTCCGTTGAAAGAAGCCCATGACGGAAAGCAAGCAGGCCATTCTCAGCGCCATTCGCGGGCGGAACGCGCCGGCCGCGCCGCTCGCCGATCTGAAGCGTGACTGGATCCGCTACGACGACGCGCAACGCCAGTTCGCGGCCGTGCTGGAGTCGGTAGGCGGCCGCTGCGTGGCCGTTGCTTCCGCCGCAGAGATCTCAAACGAGCTGGCGGGCATGCCGGCCTACCGTGAGGCCGGGCAAATCTGTTCGACGGTTCCCGGCGTCGCCGGCAACGTCGACCTGCCCCGTGTCGCCGACCCGCACGAGTTGGAGTCGATCGACTTTGCCATTCTGCCCGGCGAATTCGCCGTGGCCGAAAACGGTGCCGTCTGGGTCACCGACGAAGGGCTGCCTCATCGCGTGGTGTTCTTCATCGCACAGCATTTAGCCTTGGTCGTCCGGGCCAGCGAGGTGGTCGACAACATGCACCAGGCTTACGAGCGGCTGCGGTTTTCAAAACCCGGCTTCGGTGCTTTCATCTCGGGGCCGTCGAAGACGGCCGATATCGAGCAGTCGTTGGTGATCGGCGCCCACGGCGCGAGATCGCTGACGGTTTTTCTTCTTGCCGGTTAGATCATGGCCGACCGCACACAGTTTCGTCCTGAGCAGGTGGCCGAGGATGTGTTGATTGCCGCCGGCGCGCAGGTCGTCGGCGACGTGACGATTGGCCCTGAGTCGAGCGTCTGGTTCAACGCCGTTCTTCGCGGCGACAGCGAGACGATTCGCGTCGGCAGCCGCACGAACATCCAAGACAATTGTGTCTTGCACGCCGACCCCGGGTTTCCCTGTGTGTTGGGCGATGGTGTGACGGTGGGGCATGCGGCCGTCGTCCACGGGGCGCTTGTCGGCGATAACGTGGTGATCGGCATGCACGCGGTGGTGATGAACGGCGCCCAGGTCGGCCGCGACAGTCTTGTCGCCGTCGGAGCCGTCGTCACGGAGCGCACCGTCATTCCGCCCGGCTCGCTCGCGGTCGGCCTTCCGGCAAGGGTGTTCCGCGCGCTGACGCCAGACGAGATCGAACGCAACCGGGCCAGCGCCGCGCACTATGTGGAAAACGCCAAACGCTTCCGAAGCAGGAGCGCGTAGCGTTCCCTCTCCCTGCGGCCCTGCGGCAGAGGGTCAGGGTGAGGGCGGTTCGAATTACCGTTGCTACCTCCCCGCCACTCGATCCGTTCGCCCCGGCCAGCCCGGATTCACTGGCTCACACTGACCCGAAGCGTGTGAGCGTGAGCGAGGGATTACGGTGTTCTGCCCTCGCTCACGCTTCGGGTTGGTATCGGCGCAGTCTCCGCGCAAGGGCGCTTTACTGCCCGAAAATCCGCAGCACGCCCTGTGGTTGACTGACCGGAATAAAAGCGTCGAGCCGCACCGCTTGCGGTTGTGTTCCGAGCGAAACACCCGCGTACGACGTCGGTGGCTGGCTGCCGAGGTTGATGGGCGCCTGGGCCAGGGCCAGGTCTAGCGGCGGGATCGTGCGGAAGAGATTGATCACGTCGATAATCAGCCGCGGCGCGTTGAGCAGCAGAACGATGTTCGCCTTTTCCGAGAGCTGATCGCGAGTGACCGCGTAGGCTTCATCGAGACCCAGAACGTTCTCGCCGCTCTGCAAGGCATCCACCGCGGCGTGCAGATACTTGGGGTCGTTGCCCCCGGCCTTCACCACCATCCCCTCGACCGTGGTCAAGCGTGTCTGCGCCTCGTCGCCGCCAAACAGCTTCTCCAAGAATTTCTGGCCGATCTGCTGGCCTGGGTCGGCGACTTCTTTCAGCTTGATGTGGGTCGTAAGCAGATCGACCGGGTGGTCCTGGTATTTTTCGGCGTCTGCCTGCCGCTCGACGGTCTGCGAGAAGAGCGGCGTGTCTTGCTGGTTGGCCGCCGGCTCGTACTCGCCGATTGCAGCGCGAAGCTTCTCGGCGTCTTTGGCCTGCGTGAGCGAAACGGTCGTCATGCTGGTGTTCTGTCCCGACGGAAGCGAGAAACTCGTCGAGGTGGTGCTGACCTGCGCCGCGGTGATAGAGTCGAGCGCCGCAAGCAGCTTCTTGGTCGTGTCGCTTTGCTCGCCGTAGGCCAGCTTGAGCCAGTCGCGGTTCCATTCGACCAGGCCGGGCGAATAGGACGTGTAGGCGATGTAGGCGGCCGCCCCCGCCGGCAGCAGGCCGAGCGCCTCGAAGTTGGCCGGCGGGTTGGCCGCCAGCACGTCGCCCGTCATCGTGTCGGGCTTGATGCCGAGCAGCGCGGCCACGCCGACGCCCGCCGCCGAAAAGTTCACGCGCCCCGTCGCCCATTCGGCGTCGTAAACTGCGTTGATCGCCAACTCGGCCAGGTCGGCGTACATCTTCTTCGTGGCTCGCGGGTCGATGGCGCTGCTGTCGCCGCCCAGAAACTCTTTGGGCAGCGAGTCGATCTGGCGGCGCAGCTTGTCTCGCTGCTCGTCGAGTTTGTCACCGTAGACTTCAATCAGCCGGGCGATGTTGATGATCACCGCGGCCTGCCCCTCGCCCGTCAGGTCGGCGGCGGGCGCCGCAAACGGCTTTGCGAACGAGGAGACCGCCTTCGCCGCTTCTTCGCGGGGCGTGTAGAGGACCCATTCACCCCGTCGGGCAAAAAACCAGTCGCGGCCGTCCTTGGAGATTTTTTCAAAACCGTCTTCGCGCTTCTCGGCTGGCAGGTTCTCGTCGGCTCCGGCCTTCAGCACGGCCCGGCGCAGCCTGGCTTCGTCCGAGGTCTTGACGATTCGCACGAACGGCTCGGGCTGGCCTTCCAGGGCGAAGATGGCCAGGTAGGCCGGCGCCTCGCGGTCGACGGCCCCGTCGTCCGCGCCGACGGCAAACATCTCGCTTAGACCATGATCGATGCCCGTGACGGCCGGAGCCGCGAGCGGACCGAACGTCGACACCATTTCTTTGAAGCCGCTGGCGAAGTTGTTGAGAGAAGCCATGCGGACCACGGCCGCCGTGTCGCTGGGCAAGATCGCCAGGACGTCGTCGGCGCCCGCCGAACGCCAGCTCGGCGCAAAAGCGCAAACAATCAAAGCGACAAGGAGTCGAAAGGTTCGCATACCGGATTCCTGATAGAGGGGAGAGAATTGCTTTGGAGAAGGAGCCGCAGACGGCCAGATCACTATACCCGACCAAACACCCCAAGTGTTTCAATCGCCCTTAAAGAACGAGAGAATGGGGCCAACAAGAATAGTTCGCCGGCCGGGTTAGAAACTTGGCGAAGAAGTGGGGGAACGTGGGAAGGATGGCCGCCCGCGACCGAGCGTGGGCTCGCCTTGCCGGGGGATTTGCAAACAAAAAACCCCTCTCGCCGGGCTCGGCGTTGAGGGGTGTCCAAGCAAAGAATCAGACTATCGGAGGACGCCGGCGGGCTCGCCCGCATCCTCAACTAAACGAGCCAGGTGGTTCTTGCATTTCAGCCTCCTTTTCGCTGAAGGTCCGAAATGAGTCGTACAGAGACTCGTCGTGACCGCGGTGCGGCTGCTCGGCTAGCCCGTATCGAGCCGACCGGAGCCCCGGTTGGCCGCTTTCCCCGTGCTGTGAGGATCTGTCTAGCCGGGTGAGTCACGCTTTTGGCTGTTATTCACCACACAGCCGCATCGCTGATTGAATCCTAGCATCGTGGTTCAAGATCGCAATTCTGAACGCATGTATGGATCGTGGCCGTAATGCAAATTTGAAATGGTCGAGGCGGCCCAAACTCCGCGATTGCCTTCGATTCGCGATGTCTTCGCATCGTCATCCGCGTTGAAAATCGCGCCAAGCCTTGCTGCACGGCATCCATGACCAGAAACACTCCGGCGACAACGCCGCCCGCGAGACCGCCGGCCGGTGCACCGAAATGACCGCCGACACGAGCAGACACGGCAGTTCGCGGCTGGACATACCCCCGCCGGCGTGAACCACGGATGCTAGCTAACCGACCGGTTGCGTGGGGCGGAAGAAAAGAAGAGCTGGGGAACTAGGATTTGAACCTAGACTAAATGGTCCAGAGCCATTCGTGCTACCGTTACACTATTCCCCAAAAGGCGCGCAAAACTCGCGCAAGCGGTCGCGAATGTCAGCGTAGCGCTCGCTGTTCCTGCCGTCAAGGTCAAGCGCGGAGGCCGGCTGCGACCGTCCTCACCCCAGCGATAAGCCGGTCTTTCCGGCCCGTTGACGGCCGTTGGATTGGGGGTCTAAAATCGCGTGTTCTCCGCTGGCGGAGGCACACCCGCCTTCGAGCTTGAGAGGTCGCCAGGAACCGGCGGTGCGCGCGAGGGCGCCGACCGGGCGCTTTCTGGCGTCCTGTCAACGTCCGCTAGCGGCGTCTGGGTTGCGGTTTGCGCCGAGCTAGGACTCTCAACATGGCATTCTTGCGGGCACTGAATGGCCCGGAACCCGGCCGCCTCCACCGGCTCGACCGCGAAAACGCAATTCTGGGTCGGCACCCCGACTGCGATATCGTGCTCGACGAAGGGGCCGTCAGTCGACAGCACGCCCGTATTCTGTGCGTGAACGGCGAGTTTTTCGTCGAAGACCTCGGCAGCCGCAATGGGACGGCGGTCAACGGGCAGATCATTCATGAGCGGCAGCGGCTCTATCACAACGACCAGGTCAAAATCTGCGACCTGCTTTTTTCGTTTCACGACGGCGACCCGAACAAGCCCTTCGACCCGACCGAAGGCCCAATCGCCCTGTTTGAAGAGCCGATCGCCTCGACCTCGTCGACGATCATGTCGACGCTGGAGGTGAAATCGTCGCGAGCCGGACTGCGGATCAGCGCGGTCAACGCCGAGACCAAGCTCAAGGCGCTGCTCGAGATCTCCCGCAACCTCGGCTCGGCCATTTCGCTGGAGCAGGTGCTGCCAAAAATCCTGGACAGCCTCTTCAAAATCTTTCTACAGGCAGACCGGGGGTTTGTGGTGCTGCAGGGTCCGGAGCCCGGCATCCTCGTGCCCAAGGCCATGAAGCTGCGCCGCGGCGACACGGAAGACACCATCCGCATCAGCCGCACGATCGTGCGCAAGGCGATGGACGGGAAGGAAGCCATCCTTTCCGCCGACGCGGCCAGCGACACGCGCTTCGACAGCAGCCAGAGTATCGCCGATTTCCGCATCCGCTCGATGATGTGCGCGCCCCTTTTAAGTACGGAAGGGACCGCGATGGGCGTGATCCAGATCGACACGCTGGACCAGCGGACGCCCTTCACGCAAGACGATCTCGACCTGCTGGCGAGCGTGGCCAGCCAGGCGGCTTTCGCGGTGGAGAACGCCCAGCTTCATGAGGCGGCCTTGCGGCAAAAGGCGCTGGAGCGCGACCTGGAGTTGGCCCAGACCGTGCAGAAGGGCTTTTTGCCCTACAAGTCGCCAGAGATCGCCGGCTACGAGTTCTTCGATTTCTACGTTCCGGCGAACCTGGTGGGGGGCGACTATTTCGACTACATCATGCTCCCCGGAAACCGGCTGGCGATCGTCGTGGCCGACGTCTCCGGCAAGGGGATGCCGGCCGCGCTGTTGATGGCGAAACTATCCGCCGAGGCGAAGTACGCGCTGGTGAGCGAGGCGGGGCCGAGCGGGGCGCTAAGCCGGCTGAACGCCCAGTTTGCCCAGGCGAGTTGGGCCGACCGCTTTGTGACGATGGCGGTGGCCGTGCTCGACCTTAACGCCAACGAGGTCCAGATCGCCAACGCCGGGCATCTGCCCCCGCTGGTGCGGCGCGGCAAGGGCACGGTCGAGCCCGTCGGGGTCGACCAGATTTCGGTGCCGCTGGGGGTGATCGACGACCTGTGCTGCGACCAGGTGACGCTCCCTCTGTCGCCGGGCGAGTCGATCGTGATGTTCACCGACGGCATCAGCGAGGCCATGAACATGAACAACGACCTCTACGGCCTGGAGCGAATCAGTGAGCAGGTCGGCGGCCCGGCGGACAGCGTGAAGCATCTCGGCGATCAGATCTTGCAGGACGTGAAGCGCTTCGTCGGCAAGCGTTCGCAAAGCGACGACATGTGCCTCTTATGCTACGGCCGCAAGCCATCATAATGCCCTCTCCGTTCGGGCGAGGGCGCAGTCGGGCGTCCACCGCCGCGATCGCCACCCCCTTCGGGAAAGCTAGGGTGAGAGCGGTTGCAGTCAAGGCAACGGTCTGACACGAACCCGAGCGTCTTCGACTACGGCAAAATGGCCAACCCAGCCGGCCGCCTCAGCAAAGGCGTCGAGAACGCGGGCCGCCACATAGTCCGGGTCCTGCGTTCGAAGGCGAAAGAGCGCGACGCCACATGCCGCGGGCAATCCCCAACGAAAGGCTAACTCGCCGAAATCTTTGTCGAACGTTACGACCAGGCGTCCTTCGACTTCCGAGCGTTGCAGGATGACGTCATCTGCGGCACCGGGCATATCGGTCCTGGCCCAAATGACATCGTGACCAGCAGAACGAAGCGTCTCGACCGCGACGCGTGGAAAGTTTTCGTTGGCCAGCACCTTCATGGCGTCGCCGGCGTTAAATACACTCTTTCAGACTTCAACGTGTCGGCTGCATAGTGCAAGCAAGCCTGGATATCCTCGACGGTGATGCCCGGATAGTTGTCGACGATCTGCTCTTGCGACCAGCCATTGGCCAGCAACTCAACGATGAACTCGACAGCCAGCCGTGTACCCTTGATAACCGGCTTGCCGACGAGCACCTGTGGGTTGATTTCGATCCGCGATTCCCAATTCATGTTCTTCCTCTTCGTGACTTCCCTCTGTCTGTCATCATAATACGAGTCCCTTCTTTCACTCCAGCACGCGCTCGACCCCAGCAATCTGCTCTGCATTTGGCACAAAACGCGGCGTCTCGCCGCGTTTTCCGGGCGGCAGTACGGAGCGTCTATGTTTCGGTTCTACGAACGGTGCGCGCGGGCCTCGTGCGAAGCGCGCTTGACGATCACGCCATTTGAAGATACCGAAGCTGCACCGCCACGAAGTGAGTCGTGTCTCTTGCCGACCGCACCAAGCCGCGCCTCCCCTACGATGCCGTGCCGGGGGCCGCAAAAAGGGAAGGGGGGAGGGTTAGATTCTGCTCACAACAGCCCAGACGGTGCTTCTCACCAGAATTTCCCATCCCCCCGCGACCCCAGGGGGCATTGTTCGGAAGCGTCTAGGCCGCAGGTCTGCCAATCTCTGCCAATCTCCGCCACGAAGGGGGGTTCCCTCACGTGGAGCGGGAACGCCTGCCTTGCCTGGCATCTGCGGCGCTGACCAACACCAGGCGAGACGATGGGGCCGAGCCTCGGCTGTTCTTGCTTGATTTTTCTGTCTCTCGTTCTTCTGTCAGGCCCAGCCGCGTCTAAGGCCACGAATGAGAGAAAGATGGATGACAGCAAAATGCGGCCGGCCGCCAGTCATCCCAAGCCGTACCTCGGCCAACGCCAGAGGACAGGGACACGGCCGCCGTTCGTAGGCCGCGGGAGATGTGAAAAAACGGCCGGACCTCGCGGCGTCTCAAGTCGCGGGGCGTGTCTGGCCGATGAGAATTCGGTCGGCTTTTGGCGGCCCAGAAAGTGTGTTCGGCGACCGCTGGACAACCGTGGGCCGCGCCACTAGAATCAGAAACCGAACGAGGAATTCTTTGCGGCCCGATGCCTTTTCGGGGCCGCGGGGCTTGGTTCGCGGCCCTTGCTGGGCCAGCCGTCACACCGCAGAAAATTTCAATCTGCCTGTTGACACGAACTGACCCGTTGATAGAATACTTGATCCCTGAACGGCACAGAGCGGTTCAAAAAATCGTCTGAGCCGATCAGGGATTTTTGTTCTTTGACAATTTGGTAGTTGATCCCAAGTCAATTTTTGTAAGCCAGCACAAGACCGTGCATAGGCTCTTGGGTGCCTCTCCTCTCACGGAAAGGCGGCTCAAGGGTTCAATTTCAAACTTTTTCAGTTGGCTAACCAACCGGCTGTCGTTATAGGGAAACCGAAGGCGGCGGTCGGCTAAGCTTAAAATCAATTGAAGGGTTTGATCCTGGCTCAGAATGAACGTTGGCGGCGTGGATTAGGCATGCAAGTCGAGCGTGTACCCCGCAAGGGGGAAAGCGGCGAAAGGGACAGTAACACGTAGATTACCTACCCTCTGGTTCAGAATAGCTGCGGGAAACTGCAGGTAATGCTGAATAATGTCTCCGGACCAAAGGTGTGATTCCGCCGGAGGATGGGTCTGCGTCCTATTAGCTAGTTGGTGGGGTAACGGCCTACCAAGGCAATGATGGGTAGTGGGTGTGAGAGCACGACCCGCGTCACTGGGACTGAGATACTGCCCAGACACCTACGGGTGGCTGCAGTCGAGGATCTTCGGCAATGGGCGCAAGCCTGACCGAGCGACGCCGCGTGCGGGATGAAGGCCTTCGGGTTGTAAACCGCTGTCAGAGGGGATGAAATACAGGTGGGTTCTCCCATCTGCTTGACATATCCTCAGAGGAAGTACGGGCTAAGTTCGTGCCAGCAGCCGCGGTAAGACGAACCGTACGAACGTTATTCGGAATCACTGGGCTTAAAGGGTGCGTAGGCTGCGCAGAAAGTTGGGTGTGAAATCCCTCGGCTCAACCGAGGAACTGCGCCCAAAACTACTGTGCTCGAGGGAGACAGAGGTGAGCGGAACTTAGGGTGGAGCGGTGAAATGCGTTGATATCCTAAGGAACACCGGTGGCGAAAGCGGCTCACTGGGTCTCTTCTGACGCTGAGGCACGAAAGCTAGGGGAGCGAACGGGATTAGATACCCCGGTAGTCCTAGCTGTAAACGATGAGCACTGGGTTGAAGGCCCCCCCATAGGTTTTCAGCCGCAGCGAAAGTGTTGAGTGCTCCGCCTGGGGAGTATGGTCGCAAGGCTGAAACTCAAAGGAATTGACGGGGGCTCACACAAGCGGTGGAGGATGTGGCTTAATTCGAGGCTACGCGAAGAACCTTATCCTAGTCTTGACATGCACGGATTAACTCCCTGAAAGGGGAGCCAGGCCTTCGGGTACAACGTGCACAGGTGCTGCATGGCTGTCGTCAGCTCGTGTCGTGAGATGTCGGGTTAAGTCCCTTAACGAGCGAAACCCTTGTCACTAGTTGCCAGCGCGTCATGGCGGGGACTCTAGTGAGACTGCCGGTGTTAAACCGGAGGAAGGTGGGGATGACGTCAAGTCCTCATGGCCTTTATGACTAGGGCTGCACACGTCCTACAATGGCATGTACAAAGGGACGCGAACTCGCGAGAGCAAGCAAATCCCAAAAAACATGCCCCAGTTCGGATTGCAGGCTGCAACTCGCCTGCATGAAGCCGGAATCGCTAGTAATCGCGGGTCAGCATACCGCGGTGAATGTGTTCCTGAGCCTTGTACACACCGCCCGTCAAGCCACGAAAGTGGGGGGCATCCGAAAGCGCCGATGTAACCGTAAGGAGCTAAGCGTCTAAGATGAACTCCGCGATTGGGACTAAGTCGTAACAAGGTAGCCGTAGGGGAACCTGCGGCTGGATCACCTCCTTTCTAAGGATTCTTAGAAACATCACGTTCTCACGAACGCGATGGAAAAAGGTCCGGAATCGCTTCGGCGATTCCGCGATCCATGAATGTGGAGACAACCTTGTCTGGCACTTGGGATCGGCCCGATTCACTTCGGGCAAGCTACTAAATCTGTCGAGATTAAACCCCGTGCGGGCGAGCCAGCCTGCACGGGGTTTTTCTTTTGCGCCGACGTCACCGGATCGGGGTCGAGCGGCGGGTAATCGCGTGCTTCAGGCAGATTCCAAGCCTACGCCGCGGCGGGTTTTGCATCTGTCGTCCGTTCGCCGCGGGCCACGCAGGTGGCCAACACCAGGTCGCCCGAAACGTTCAGCGTGGTGCGACACATGTCGAGGATGCGGTCGATGCCGAGAATGATGCCGATGCTCTCCGGCGCCAGGTTCAGACTCTGCAGCACCATCACGATCAACGGCAGCGAGCCCCCCGGTACGCCCGCGGTCCCCACGCCGGCCAGCACGCTCATGAGCACCACCGTCAACTGCTGCGAAAGCGTGAGCTCGACTCCCAGCACCTGGGCCAAGAACAACACGACTACCCCCTCGTACAACGCGGTGCCGTTCTGATTTCCGGTCGAACCGATCGTGAGCACGAACTGCGAAACTTCGCGCGGCAGCCCCAGATCGTGCTGCGCGACACGCAGCGCGGTGGGCAGCGTGGCATTCGAGCTCGACGTGCCGAAGGCGGTCAGCATCGCTTCGGAGATTTGTCGGAAAAATTCGAGCGGCTTGCGTCCGCCGCCCAGCCACACGCAGGCCGAGTACACCACCACCACCTGCAATGCCATGCCGAGCAGCACCGTGAAGACGAACCACAGCAGCGTCGTAAGAATGTCGATCCCCATGCGGGCCGTAAGCACGAACACCAGGCAAGCCACGCAGAACGGCGCCAGCCGCATCGCAAAGCCGATGATCACCATCGTCACATCGAACAGCCCTTCGATCACCCGCACCAGCGTTTCAGCCCGCGGCCCGGCGACCGTCAATGCCAGGCCAATGCAAAGCGAAAAGAACATCACGCTCAGCATGCCATTGCCCTTCGACGAACCGTCGAGCGCGCCGACCATTTCCTGCAGCGGATTCTCGGGAATGATGTCGAGCAGCAGCTCGCTCAAAGACTTCGCCTTTTTCGATTGCTCGATCGCCACATCCGCGCTCTTGGCGTACTGCGCGCGCAAGGCCTCTCGCTTGGCCTCGCTCAGCCGGCTGCCAGGTTGGATGACGTTCACCAACGTCAGCCCAATGCCCACGGCGCAGAACGACAGCACCAACGTCCAGCCCAGTGTGCGCAGGCCCACGCGCCCCAACCGTCGCACGTCGCCCAGTTCGAGCACCCCCAGGGTGAGCGCCGAAAAGACCAGCGGAATCACCACCATCAACACCAGGCGCAAAAATACCCGGCCCAGCGGATCGGCGACGGCGATGATTGCATCCAGCCAATCGGCGACACCATTGGCGTTCTGGTCCGACGCGCTGGCAACGCCGTCGATCACCGGCCGCGAGCCGAGAAAGTTCGCAGCCAGCCCCGCCGCCACGCCCACCACCAGACCGGCGAGAATCTTGGTGTGCAAGGGAACGCGCCGACTCGGATCAGTTCGGGTAGGGTCGTCGGCGGCTGGGTTGGGCATCGTGCAAGCTCGCGATGGATTCAAGCGATTCGATTCCGCGCTCCGGTGTAACCGTCGCGGTCGGGATGTTCAAGTTCGGCGGGCAAGATAAAATCGCGATTTCGCATGGCCTCGGCAGCCTCCCTTGGGTTTACTGGAAGCATGGAACTGCTGCACTCGCTGATCGACGGCGTTCGTTGGCTGATCGGGCTGGCAAAGCCCGACAATCTCAATGCCTTGGTGGACTGGATCGGCCCGGTGTACGTCTACGGCGTGATCACGGCGATTGTGTTTGCCGAGACCGGGCTGCTGGTCGGCTTCTTTCTGCCTGGCGACTCGTTACTGTTTGCCGCAGGTTTCCTGGCCAGCCAAGAGGTGTTCGACATCGTTGCCTTGAACGCCTGCCTGATGATTGCCGCGGTCGTGGGCGACGCGGTGAACTACTTCGTCGGCCTGCAATTCAGCGAGCACGTCTTCGAAAAGGGGCGTCTGCGGTTCGTCAAGCACAGCCATCTTCTGGCGGCCAAGGCGTTCTACGAGAAGCACGGCGGCAAGGCGATTGTGTTGGCTCGCTTTGTGCCGCTGGTGCGCACGTTTACGCCGTTCGTAGCCGGCGTCGCACGCATGAGCTACCGGCAGTTCGCTGTGTTTAACATCATCGGCGGCCTCGGCTGGGTCGCGTCGATGACCCTGGCCGGCTGGTTCCTCGGCAATGTTCCGCTCGTGAAGAACAACTTCGAAGCGGTCGTGCTGCTGATCGTGGCTGTGAGCGTGATGCCGGTCGTCATTGGCGCCGTTCGCCATTGGCGGCAGACCAACGCCGTGGTGCCCGAAGCAATCGAGCGTTGATCGAACGCATCGTTGCCGTCCAGCGCTGTATTCTCAGGCAGTAATTCTTTATATTGCGCGGCTGCTGGCCTGCGAGCATCTCGAATCGCAAAGGAGCGCGCCATGACCGTTAGCGAGCGGGAATCGGGCATTGTCGAACAACACGCCAAGGCAATTGCGCAGACGGCCGCGATTGAGAACACGTTTATCTTCGTTCGGCCGACCGAATACGATTCGACGATCCTGATCCGCGCCGGTTATGCGACGAAGAGCATGGACGTGCATCACAAGTCGTCCAACTGGGGACCGATGGCCGGGTTCGTCCCCTGCGACCCGGCGTTCTCGAAGAAGTGCGAAGGCACGCCGAACCCGGAAGAGCATGAACACAAGCACGGCGCGGCGCATCCAGTGCAACTTGCGCTCAAGCCGGCGCTTTTGAATGAGCACGAGAAAATCGAATTTCAGTCCGACTACATCCTTGCGGCGGCCGAGGGGGGCGACAAGCTCGATGTCCCCTGGGTCGTGCGCCGCAACACCGGCAAAGGCACGGTCGGAACCCTCAAAGGCAAGTTCGAAGCGCTCGCGCAGTCGGGGCACATTCCGCAACACAAGTTCTGCACCGCCAAACCTGCCGATTTTGGCAATAAATCGACGCTGTTCTGCTTGATCGAAAAAGCCGGCGAATGGCTGGTGTACTGGGTCAAGTGGGATGGCGAGACCGGCCGCCTGAACCCGCTGCGCGTGTTCGCGTACGCGCAGCGCCGTCGGTTGAACCCGGTGACGGGCGACTACGATCTGTGGATGGTCGCGCCGCACTTCACGCATCTCGACAAGCACGCGGCGGTGCGACTGGCCGAAGATACCCACGGCTCGTCGGCCGCCAGCGGCTACACGCTGAATCTTATTGAACGCATGAACTCGGCGTGCGGCCGCAGCGACAATCCAGTGTTCAACCATGGCGCCGAGGCGCAGAACTACGGGTTCACCCAGGCGCTCGATTGGAACCTGGCCATGTTCACACCCTCGGGCAGCTCGCGGATGGTGCGAATGAACCAAATGCCGGGCATCCTCGCCGACCTGCAGCGCGCGGGTTACCTGGTGGTTTGGAACAAGCGTTACGGCGAGACCGACGCCCGGCTGATGGGCGCGGGCGACAAGCGCGGCGGCGAGTCGCTGGCGAAATTGCGCTTGGAGCTCGATCAGATCTTCCACGAACTCGACGAGATCCGCCGCACGGTCGACTCTGGCGCCATCGCCAAGCAGATCATGTCGTCGCGTTCGACCGGAACGCCGATGATGCCGACGGCGATGAAGAGCGAGCTATCAAAGATGGCGCAGCGCTTCGAGACCACGCGCACCCTGGGGCTCGAGCAGTCGCGCATTTACCGCTTCCACCGCAAGCTGCTTGACTTTCTCGAAACGCAGATCGGCAAGTTCCGCGTGTTGTCGCCCGGCGATTTTGCCGCAAATGTACGCACTTACGAACGCGATATGCTGCGCATGCACGACGATCTGCAGCGAGCCTTGGTCGCGGCCACCATCGGCTCGGGCCAATCGGACGAGGCGCAGCTAAGCGAATGGTTTTCGTCGCATCAGTCGCAGATCGACGAGCTCAAACGCTTCTGGCGCTGATGCCCGGCCGCACGGCCGTTGCCTGCGCAAAGAACAAGGGGTCGGGATTTGGGGTTCAGGACTCGATGAGAGCGACCTCGGCCGTCCTAACGAATCCCGACTC